>NZ_JBSSFD010000048.1:0-34870 GCF_054062295.1 Lysinibacillus sp. TE18511 | reverse complement strand
GTTGAACCGCTGCTAATTTATCTTCAGGACTCATTTTAGCCATAGAAAAACCGCACCTCCTTGTTAGATGTGTCTAACAAATGGGGTGCAGTTCATTGTTGGGGACTTTATTTTGCTTACCGTTGTAAATCCAAATGAACAACAATAAGTAATTATTTTTTATTTTTTAGTTCTAAAAGTATAGGTGCTATATTTAGTAAGATAGAAACAATTGTCAGAAACCAAAACGCCTTATTCATATTAGGTACTTCCCTTAAAGCCGACCAATCTTCACCTTTTATCCAATTAGATACAAAGCTATGTTCTGCACAGAGTGTCAATGCTGTAAATGATAACCCCATTGCCATCGCAAGTTTATAATCTTTACCTGTTGTATACATATAAAGATTTATAAAAGTTGCTACTATAGCAATAAGACCTAATATTAACCACATAATGACACCTCCCTTTTTCAATATAGACATAAATTGTAATTAAATTGTTCAACCTTCGTTTGGTAACATTAAGTGCCATAACCCCGTTCTAAGTTTGGACGAGGTTAAAATATAGTTGTTCAATTTTTGATGTCAGATGCTCTATGCACTGAAAAATATAATAATAAAGTTGTTTAAATCTAATGGTTCTACCACAATCGCGCCTGATTGTTTCTGTAAAGTCATCCGTTTATTTCATTCATTTACTTTGCCTTGAGTTCTAGGTGCTTATTCCCCTACCATACCGTCGTTATCATTATCTTGCATATATGGGTATAACCAGTGATCACTCGATATTGGCATGCTATAACCTGCTGCTTTTGCTTCTTTAATCGTTACTTGACCATTTCCATCTGTATCCACGCTAGAAATATCTTCAGTGCCATTCAAAGCATTGGACTTATTAGAACTTGTTGACTTATTTGAGTTAGTTGATTTACTTTCAGTTAATCCTAGAGATTTATTTATTTCATCAGGGTTGCCGTTATCAAACTCATCTACAATTTTATTCCCTTTTAAAGTGTAAGTGTACTTGTAATGAGAAGGAATCTGCGTTTCCGTATTAGGATATGTGATTATTGCTTCAAAATTAGTAGCTCCACCAGCTTTACGAATAGCGTCTTCCATATATGCTTGATCACCATGTCGGTTAAGCGTACTATCTTGTGGCGTAATATTATAAGCATTTGATACCCCACCAAGAGAATCTGCAATAATATGTCCTTCATCTAAATCTGCTCTTTCGACACCAGGAACTTTTGCTTCATCAGCGTAGTATCTGCCAGACGATGTTACTGGTTCGGTACGATCATCTTGTAGAACGATTTCGTTAGCAATGACACGGACTATTTGCCCGTGTTCATTCGTAAAGGACCAATACTCACGGCCCCCAAAACCAATGTCAACGACGACGTTAGGTTCGCGATGTCCAGACAAATCACCACCATCAACTTCAATTAGTTTGTAACCTTTGAACAGTTGATCTTTTGATTGAGTTGATGTTTCCTCTACTACTTGTTTTTCAGTCGTAGTTTTTTCTTTTTCACTATTTTTTGTAGTTACTTCTTGTGAATCAGCTTTCCCATCAGTATTCGATACATCTTCTACGTTAGTACAACCAACTGTAAAGATGGCAGTTAAAAGTAAGATTAAATAGTTTATTTTCTTTTTCATTTTAGGACTCCTAATAATATTTTTTTACTGAACATTCTAGAGATCTTTGAATAACATAAATTAACATTGTTAACCTATTTAAAATAGTATATTACAATATTAATTTTATTGCAGTAGATACTTTAGTTCGAAGTATGTAGTGTTAAATTCCAATAAAGATTAGTAGAGTCCATTGCATTATATTTTTCAAATATAAAAAATTGTGGGGAAGGTTTCAAGTATAAACACTAACCGTATTTAATTAACATGTATTATTCAACAATATGGCCCTTTAAAAGAAAAAGACGCGTTCCTAAATAAACGCGCCCGATAACTAAATAACAGTTAGCTTCTATTAGCTCATTGTGGAATTCCAAAGGGGTTTCTATTGGCGGGTTAGTTCAGCAAATTATTTTTCTGGTACTATAACGCTATGTTGATCTCCTTGTTATTCTTTTCTACTAAACTCTAAAATATTTAAACCCTCGGATGCTTCTGGTGCTTCAAAAAATTTAGTAACATGAATAAACGTCGCTTCCGTGTCAAAAGCTGCTCTTTCGGGTTGTTCGTTACGCCTTTGTGCAATTTGACTTAAGCATTGCTCGTTATTTAAATTAAGGAAAATTAGTTGATGGTTTGCATTGACCTCTGATGCTATATCCAAAAACCACTTTCGCTGTTTTTGAGTGTTACCTGGAAAATCCATCACTACATCTGTACCAACACTTAATATGTTTTGGACAAGCTTTTTCACCATCGGCTTGAGCTGCGCTGAAAATTTTAGATAATCCTCAAATGATGTGATTTGATTGGGATAAAGAGATGAAAGCCATTCATCCTCAGATAACAGTACCGCATGTTTTTCTATAGCCAATTGTTTTGATTTAGTTGATTTTCCTGCTCCCATTTTTCCACAGAAAAAGTATAGAGTCCCCAATTGTTTCATATTCTATTCCTCCGGGCTTTTTAAATTGGTTTTTACCCCACCTTGTAATACTATAATTTACAACCTAAATATAGCCCCCTTTAAATCTACTTAAAACACTATCACCTACTTCTTTCAGATTAATATTAACTTAAATTAACATTTATTGGTACATTGATTTCTTTTCCAGCCAATTAAATGACTCCATAAATACAAATTTTAAGACCACCCATAAAACGGAGTGGTCTTTATATATTTTATTCAGCTAAGCCCAAGACATCGATAAACATCCTATCTGCATGTCAAACCAATCTTAAAAAATAGCCCACTTTGTAGCTTCTTTTTTAACAATTAGTTTTTATTGTCACTATTATAAGGACTGCCTACGTTTACACTTACAATTTATATAAATCAAATACACTGGCACTATCTTTAGGAATGTATGACCAAATAATTTCTGGAGTTTTTTTAGCACTAGTCGAACCATTGGGTGCTTGGTTTTTTCGTTCTTAAGAAGTTACCTGCTTGAGTCGTAATGATGAGGATTTTTATTCCAACATCTTTAAAGTCTTATTTATCTCCAATTGGCTTTAAAAACTTCACCGGAACCCAAATACCTCGTGCGTCATTTCCTTCCAAGCCATTCTCTACATATAGATGACCATTAATTTCATAGCCTAGTGATAAAAAAGTACTTCCCTTTAAATGCACTGTTCCATTACGAACAGCAAATTCTACTGGAGAGAGTTGCTCTTGTATATCTTTAGTTAGCTCATAACGCACGCCTTCTTCTCTTCTTATCTTCTCAGCGATCTTAATATCTGTACCTCGATACTCAGAACACCATTGCCCCTCATCTCCATCACTCTCGCAATAAGAAAGTAGTTGTCCATTATTTGTATCCAAGAAAGAAACCCCTAGTCTGCTGAAATATTGTCCGTAATATCCGTTGTCACTAACAAGATCACGATTAATAACTAGGTATGTTGGATCGTTATAGAAAGATGCACGAATTTTTATTGGTACTTCTTTGAAAACTACTAAATCAGTTGCTTGTACCCGATATTGCCCCATCTGGTAGAATGTTTTGCCATCATATTTTTCAATATCATACGTTCTAAAGAAGTTATTTCGCTTTACCACTAAAGAATCAAACGTACCATCTGGATTTTTCTTGTACACCTTGATGTCTTTTTTAAAGGTCATTTTTCCGGTTTGCCCTTTTACTACTTCAGCCCCATCATACATCACTTTTGCTTCTGATTTCGTTGGATTTACTACTGCAAATACAAATGCTGCTAGTAACACAACAAAAAATTTCTTCATTATTATCCCCCTCGCTTTTCAGAAAAACAACCTAATAAGTATTTAAATAAATAATCAATAATCACAAATATTGTTATATAAATACTGCCTATTGAGGAAGTTAGGTAAAATGTATCTTTAAAAATATCAATATTAGCTAAACTAAATAGTATTGAAAAAAATAATGCACAAATCAAGTGTTTAATATACATAAATACAACATTTTTATTTTTACTGTATTTTTCAATCACCACTGATACCACAACAACTATAAGCATGGCAGGTGCAGTAAAGGCAGTACCATAAATACCATATGAAATGCTATATGTATATTCAATAAATAATGGAATAATAAATATTCCTAGAATTAATGTAATGACAGCTGAAATAATTTTGTTTTTCAACATCACACTTCTCACTTCACATCCTTGATTCATTTTTTATGCTTTTAAAAAATGCCATGGAAATAAGACATAATGACATAATCAACAATATGTAAAAATTCAATTCATCATTAAATTTATGTACCTCTTTATTAAATCATATAACCACAGCGAATAGTAAAAATTTTACTGTTTTTTTATATGATTTTATAAGCAATTTTTAAAAACCAAGACGGCAATTAAGTAATCTAGGTCTTTATTGTTTAAGTTGAACTTTAATTTGCTATTACTCGGGTACAATAACAGTACCCTCTAACTAAAAAAGCCTTACAACCGTTATGGCTGTAAGGCTTACATTGAAGTCCCAGGAGGACATACTAAAACATTGATATATCAACGGTTTATGACTATAATGTTTCCCTTTTGTTTACCTCGCTTTTTAGACCACTCATAAACAAAGTATATTTTATTAGTTAAGTTAAATAATATCTTTAGGAGGTGTCGAAATGAAAAGGGATAAAAAAGATACAGAATTTGCAACAGACGAGTCAACAAAACAATCAAATATTAAAAAACCTAATGAGCGTGATGAACATACTGAACCCACTCGCCCACCTGGAGACGTTAGAAATGCGAAAAAAAGTAAATCAACTTCGTTATAACTAAGGCTGCTATTTAGTGTTTTATTTTTTTGACCACCCATTCGGAGTGGTCTTTTTTCTGGTTATTTAATTAAAAAAACTAATTTATTTATAAAACAGCGAACTTTTTAGATGGTAAATCGTCCAATTGTTGGTAAAAACTAATTTTTAAAATAAAAGGAGAAATACATATGAAAAAACCGATTAAGAAAACTTGGATGGTTGCCTCTGCACTTACAATAGGAATGGCTGTTCTGACACCACTTCAAGCAGGAGCTGCATCAGTAGAAACAACAGACAATAGCAGTATTACCGTTCAACTTGAACAAAAAATTACAGGAACTATTAAAGACATCTACAGCGAGAGCGATGGAATGATCCTTAAGGGGAGAGATGGTAAAAATTACTTCATCAGTTTATTAAAATTTTCAGATGAGCAATTAGAAAAAATGAATTTAGTAGAAGGACAAGAAATTTCTATAGAAGGTAGCTTAGTAGAGAATTATTCAGACTTTTACACGTTTGACGTATTTAAAAGAGGCTTACCTAAAGAGGTAACACAAGAAGATTTAACAAAATTAGAAAAAATGTTTAATGAAATCAAAAAGCTAAAAAAAGAGGTGTCAGCTGAAATAGAAAAAGAAGCGACTGAAGAAGAGATTGAAAAGAAATATGAAGAAATAGAAAAAATTCACGAAGAAATGTATAAAATTACAAAGCCATATTATTTAGCTGCTTGGCAACCACAATCTTTCGAAGAATTTATACAGGATTACGGATTTAATGAGAAAAATATCGTTATTAAAGAAAACGATACTACACAGCTTAAAGCTATTTATACCGAATGGGTAAAGCTTGAAAAAAGTGGTGATGAAGAAAAAGCTAATGAAAAACTTGATGAATTTCATAAAATCCTTCAACCATATTTAGACGAACTAAATCCGCCAGAAACATTTGAAGAATTTATGGATAGCTATATGGAAGTCACGGAATTATTAGATATCCCCGCTGAAACTTTAGCCAAACTAAAAACTCTTCATGAGGATTTACAAAAAGCATTAAAAGATGAAAATGATGAGATGTATGATAAACTACACGAAGAATTCTATGGACTCCTTAATCAGTTCGAAAAGCCTCAAACATTTGAAGAATTTATGGCTGACTTTGAATTCGAAGTGAGTGAAGCAGATAGCAAGCAATTAAAACAGCTTTATGAAGAATACTTAGCTCTTGATGAAAAAGAAGAACAAGAAAAAAAATGGGATGATTTTTACAATATTTTAGCTCCATATATTAAAGCAAACGAAGAAATCCTTATCTCAGCTTCTAAAGTGACGATAAACGGCCAAGACTATCTTCCACAACATTAACCAGTAAAAATTCGGGGTTATCCTAAAAGTCATTAAACAATGATTAGGGATTAACCCCTTTCTTATCTCCGCACAATATATCCTCTTTTACTTGCACCTTTATACTTCTTCTTATCAACAACTTTATTAACAGTTGTGGATGGCAATCGGTCCATATTTAGCTTATGGTCCAATTCCTGACCGATAGAAAATCATACATATTCATTTGACCATGTTGCTCCATATATTCATAATGAGTCATCTTATATTCCTCCTCTTTACCATTCAAGCCAGTTCTCTAAATTACCTGGTCTTTTATTATTTGATTGTGTACTACTATCACGTTCTTCTAACCAATTATAAAACGGTACAGAATGTTCTCTACGTGGTTTGTCCTCCACAGATGATGATTTAGCAGACTTATTACTCAAACGCTCCACAGCCTCACTATATGCCCCTACGAATACGGCTCTTAAAGTACTTGTAACTGTAAGTACACCTTCTTTAATATCCATAGCGATTTTAAATAACACGTTCTTAGCTTTAATAAAGTCAGTTGCACTTTGAACCTGAGTAGCCAATACGCATTTATACAATTCATCTTTTAGGTTATCTGCTAATGGCAAGCTACTCATGAAATCAAATAGCATCTCCTGGTACTCATTCATGTATTCCTTTTTCTTTTCAGCTTGCAAAGCCAATTCATTTTCTAATTCACATAAATTATTATTTGCTTGTTTAGAACTTAAAAGATTAAAAGAGTTTAAAGATTGGTTTTCAGATTGTGGAGGACAAATGTTACTCTCACAAGGTTTTTCAGCATTTTCACGGTCGGACATTGACGGTGAGACATTGTAAGGCAAAATGATATAAATGCTTGCACCTTGACCACCTTTACTTTTTACAGTCGTTTCTTTTTTAACGATTCCTAGCGATTCCAATTTTAAAATAGCTCGATAAACCGTCTTTGTGCTGATATCTAATGCTGCGGCAATGGTACCTGCTTTAAGGTGACACACTCCTGGATGTTCCAAGCTGTGTGAAGCAAGCTTGAAAACGATAGCGCGTTGTGATTCTGTTAAGTCATAATAATGTGCCGCCATATGGTCTTCCACACTCTTATCCATATCTGCTACTGTTTCAAATGTTTTATAAGTTGCTAAGTATTCAAATGCCATCGTTTTCACCTCACTTTGATCCGGTTCCTAAGACTATCACGCTCATTTAACCAATTATAGAAAGGCACGGGACGTTCTCTATGCGCTTTGTCCTCCACAAATCCATATCACTCTAAGGAGACAAGTGCATCATGAATAGCATCCAGTTTAACCTCTACCCGGTGTAGTAAATAAAACGACACTAAGATAGGAAAGCCGACATCCGATATCATGTTTAACCACTGTTCCATATGAATTCCTCCTCTACTTTTGCTAAAAATGGTCTCTGCAAAACATTCTGCAAAGACCATTCTTGATTATTCTACTTCTAATTTAAATTCCGTCACTTGTCGATCAACGATTCGTGCCCCGCTTATCGCAACCAGAGCACCAGCTTGTCCACCAAAAACATTTTTAGTAATGATCGTTTGCATTACCTTTTGAATTTCTGCCGCTGTTACTTTCGGTTTCGGTGCATCAATCGCTATCGTTGCTGTTTTCCCTGTTGCTGTTTCAAATTGCATCTCTAAAACTTGTGTCATAGTTTTTCCCTCCTTTAGGATAAATCTGTTGTTTCTTGTTTTACAATACTATCTAATGTGTGCGAGGAAAGACTGGCAATTCCAGAAGCTACTGCTACTAATTCCTCTGCCGTATGCGAGCCGTTTAAATTACGGTACGTTTGAGTTGTGAACATTGGCTCATTTTGATCATTGTGTCCAGTGACATACTTTAAGCGAAAAGTTGCACCTAAGAAATTGACATTTGCCATGAGGATCACCTCCTTTCTTACACAATATATACAGACTTATTGCTAAAAAAGGGACATTAAGGATGAATTTTTTTATGTAAGCTTTTATAATAGAGTGAGAGAAGGCAAAGAGGTGAACGATTTGTTAGAAGGTTGGTTTTTATGGTTTATCCTATTTTGGGTAGTTGTACTCATTACGTTTATGGCGATAGGCGGATTTTTTATGTTCCGAAAATTTTTAAAGGCATTACCGAAGCAGGACGGTAAATCTGATTTAGATTGGCAAGAGTATTATTTAGATAAGACCATTCATTTATGGGGACAACCTGAGAAAGAGCTTTTATATGAACTTGTAAGCCCTGTACCTGAGCTATTTAGACAAGTAGCAAAGGAAAAAATAGCAGGAAAAATTGGCGAGCTTGCTTTAGAAGAAAAAGCATCTGCCATTAACCATGATTTGATTATTCGTGGCTATATTCAAGCAACGCCTAAGCGCGACCATAAATTTTTACGCAAAAAATTAGATGAAATGCAAATTGATATCGCTCCATATGAACATCTATTTAATTAAGGGAACGCTGCACAAAAATCTGTGCAGCGTTTTTACTATTCTTCGAGAAGTTTCATCATACAAAAAGTTTTTCATTATTCATCCTGATAGAATTGGATAATTAAGAGTTTAGCCACTTTTTTCACGCGATTCTAATAAAAAACTAACTAGATACAAAAAAACTACACCAGATTAAGCCTCTAGTGTAGTTTTCTATTATCAATCCTTCAGTGGAATGGTCTTTTTAATTCTTTTAAACTGGATCAGCATTGCGATTCGCCAAGGGACTAACATGGCAAATGCCAAAATCCAGAACATTCCTGCTAATTCGCCAACATCAATGGAGCTACTTAATATCATTTTTGCAACAATACGGAATATTAATAACCCTATTAGGATAAAGGCGAATGCTTTTGAACGTTTTAAATAAATTTCTTGCCCTTTTACTTCAAATTTAGAAGTGGCAATTAAGATTGTCGAGAACAAAATACCGACTGCTGACGCCTCCAAAATCTCCATAGGCGACACTCGAAATTGTTCAAATAAAAACATTACCGCACCTGAAGACATCGCAATAGGTGGAATGATAATTTTCTTCTCATTTGTCGGCTTCTTGGATGCTCGCATACGTATAACCATGACAAAGCAACCCATAACAATGGCCATTATAGTTGAACCTATAACATAATATTGAGAAGGGATATTGCTAAACATAAAAATTCCTCCTCTAATGTCAAATTAACAATTTTGTCCAATCAATTGATCAACTACAGCTTTTAATCTTGCTGGCTCGAAAGGCTTTGTGATAAAATCCTTCGCACCACTTTCAATCGCTTCCACGATTAACTTCTGTTGTCCTAAAGCCGTAATCATAATTATTTTTGCATTTGGAAATTCAGGGATGATTTCTTTTACTGCTGCGATACCTGTCATAACGGGCATTGTTACATCCATCGTTACAAGATCTGGTTGTAACTCACGATACATAGCTACAGCTTCTTTACCATTGGCAGCCTTGCCGACTACCTCATAACCCCATTCGGTTAACATATTACTTATTGCAACACGCATAAATAGCGTATCATCTACTACTAGAACTGTAGGCACATGTTCATCTCCCTCCACGTTAAAGTACGGTATGTCTCTTTAGTTTAGCAGATTAAAAGCCCGTAAATTCACCAAATATAGGCTGTAAAACGCGTGTTATATACGTTAATCCATCAAAGAATAACAATACCCCAACGACAATCATAATGTAACCGCCGATTTTTACAATTTTTTGGCTGTGTGTACGAATCCAAGACATTCGTGAAATAAAGAAAGATAACACGAAAAATGGAATCGCAAAGCCTAGATAGTAAGCTAACATATAGCTAAAGCCTGAGCTTGGATTTGCACTAGCTAAAGAAATAATCGACGCTAATATTGGACCTGTACATGGTGTCCAGCCCGCCGCAAAGGCTACTCCGATTAACATTGATCCAAAATAACCAGATGGTCTATTTTTAAATTGGAATTTTCGATCCTTCATTAAAAAGTCAATTTGTAGTAATCCCACAATCATTAAACCAAATACAACGATTAAAATGGCACCAACCTGACGTAATAATGTTTGATAATTTAGGAAAAACTCTGCTGCAAATGATGCACCTAGTCCAATCATTATAAAAATAATTGAAAATCCTAATAAAAAGAATAATGTATGCAAAATAGCACGCTTTTGCATCATGCCTCGTTCCGATTTTAGCTCATCTAATGTCATACCTGTTATGTATGATAAAAATGCTGGATACAGTGGAAGGGTACACGGTGAAATAAAGCTTAAAAACCCTGCACCAAAAGCTAAAAATACGTTAATATCAGTTTCCATATTTTTCATTCGCTCCTTACAGTTACTGCCTTCATCGTACCAAAAATCACTGTAAATTGCTCCCTCTCTGTTTGTGAACGTTTCTTGACAAAAAGGTGTTGAAAAAGTGAAGTTCCATCAAACATCATACGCAATGAAATTTTCAAATGCCATTACACCAAGGTGTATTTGTTAATGTACTTCTGCATTATGCGCCCCCTCGTATTATCTGTCAACAAAATTCACCATAATTCTACATATCATGTTATGTGACTACTCCCACCGTTCATGCAGTAAGGTTCTTTGTAGCTTTTAGTTGAATAGTAAACACTGGCGTTCAACCATTTTTCATATTCATCCTAATTCAAGCTTCGATTATAAAGTTTCCTATATTGCTGATGAAACCTTTAACTCCGATGATAAAGTTCCTTATATCGCTGATAAAACCTTTAACTCCGATGTAAAGTTCCCTATATCGCTGATAAAACCTTCAACTTCGATGATAAAGTTCCCTACATCGCTATAAAACCTTTAACTCCGATGATAAAGTTCCCTACATCGCTGATAAAACCTTCAACTTCGATGATAAAGTTCCCTACATCGCTGATAAAACCTTTAACTCCGATGATAAAGTTCCCTACATCGCTGATAAACCTTCAACTTCGATTTTAACTCGCTGTTCGCTCTGTCAAAGTTCCGTTATTATAAAACTCTGGATGTGCTTCTTTTAAGACAGATGTCCGCAGCATAACTAACGCTATCGTCACGATAATTGCACTCGTGACAAGTAAAATAACCGTTGCTGGTAATGTATCGTACAAGAAGCCAAAAATCATCATACCAATCGGCATCATAGACATTGCCATTGTTTCCATCAGTCCAAATACACGTCCACGATATTCTTCTGTGATCAGCTTTTGCATATAAACGCCAATTGGCATGTTAATCCCCATTTCAAAAATAGCGAATATAAAATAAAACACAATGTAAAAAGTAACAATTCCTAAATAAGAAAAATTTGAAACCAACGGAATAACAGCCAGACCTAAACTACTAGCCAACAGTATTAAGCTGATTTTAGAGAAACGTAGTGGCACTTTAACCTCTGCCCGTGTAGCGAAGTAAAGGGAGGCAACTAACATACCAACTGCACCTGATGCCTCAATAAAACCAAAATGAGTTGATTTTACTTTTAGTAATTCAATAATAATATACGTCCCTCCAACAACGATGGCGGAGAAAAACAAATTAATCCATAGTGAAATCCACATGACTGTTTTAATGACTTTTTGTTGCTTAATATAATGAAAACCACTACCAAGCCCTGCCCAAATTTTTTCCTTTTTCACATCTTCCCCTCTTGTACTATACAGATTAAAATTCATTGTCGATTCTAAGCAAAAAGCAAGCGCGTATGCTACCATATTGATAATTAAAAATACTTCCATTGGGAAAAATCCGTACAACATTCCCCCAATTACCGGTCCACCAATCATAGCCACAGACGTAGACAATTGATTAAATGACATTGCTCTCTGTAACCGTTCTGGGTTAACCAAAGTTGCAATGGAAGATGAAAACGTTACACCTGAAAAGGCAGAGCATATCGTATTGAATATTGTTGTCACGTAAATAGCGTAAACCGATATTCCAACTGTTTCTGTATAAAGAAGTAAGCCCCCTACTGTCAAAATGGTACCAGCTTGTGCGATTAGAATCGTACGCTTTTTCGAATAATGATCCGCTACATAACCAGCCACTGGTGCTAGCAGTGCTCGTGGTAAAACAGAACAAATCATATTCGTCGCAAAGCTCGTTGCTGACCCCGTCATAGCTAAAATATACAAACTGAACCCAAATGTAAGCACATGTGCCCCAAGCATAGAAATCATTTTACTAGCTGTAAATGTCCATAAATGATACGTCGCCTTTTTATATTTTTCTGCTTCAGTCATCTAAAACCCCTCCATATTTTTAACTAAATTAAAAAGTTTAATTTTATTAAACAAAATATAACATAGCTCCCACTTTTCACGCAAGAAAAAGTTTAATATAATTAAACAAAATAGTTGTATTTACTTATAATAAAAAGGAGACGAGGCAGTGGACTCTTTAGGCACACGAATTCGCAAATTAAGAAAAGAACGAAAATTAACATTAGAGGCACTTGCCGGTGATCGTCTAACAAAAGGTATGCTAAGTCAAATTGAAAATGATAAGGCCAAGCCCTCGATGGAAAGTCTTGAATATATAGCGGAACGTTTAGGAGTAAAGGCAAGTGAATTACTAGAACAAGTAACACCCTCTTCGCTACGTCAACTTTTAGAGCAGGTAGAAATTTTGTTTGCGGATTTAAAAACTGGTGATACAGATAATGTGCAGCAAATCGTCGAGATGATGAAGCCATATGTAGAAGAGCTTCCGCTTTGTTATGAAGGAGGTCGTTTACTTTATATATACGCTGCAGCACAATATCATACGGGATTAACGACATGGGAGTCACCGCTGCAAGAGGCACGCTTTATATTTAAAGAAATTAACTTACTAAGTCATTGGTTTGAAACCTATATTTTACAGTTGGGTATATTATCAGAAAATCGAAAATACAAAATGGCCTATTCCTGTATTTTACAGGCGAAAGAAGAGGCTGAGCAGGAAAATTATCAATTAGATTCACGGGATGAAGTGAAAATGGCTTATTATATTAGCATTTTTCAGGTAGCAATTGGCGAACTTGAAGCAGGCAAACAGCTCATTAACGAGACCATTACCAATGCACATAAAAACCAATTCTACTCTTATATAGATGATATGTATCGTATTGGGGCGTTTTGTGCCATGATTGACAATGATTTCGAGCAAGCAGAGCATATGTTGAAGAAGCTTGAGCAATATCGGATTTTTGTAGAACAAGTGGATGTCGATGCTTTTATTTTCGGATTACGTGCGCATTATTATAACAGTTACACTCACGATTATCAGCAGGCACTAGAGGAAATAGAACGTTTTGGAACGCTTATGCACGAAGACTCGATTAAACTTGATAAAAACCTTTATTATTCAGAAAAAGGAAAATCCTTATATTTATTAGGTCAATATGAAGAAGCTAAAGAAGCATTTCAACATTTTACAAACGCTCCTCCGTTCATCTTACATCCATTTGACATATTAAGTTTAAATGAGTGCTTTTCCTATAAAGCACTTTGCTATGCACATTTCGGTGAGTTAACAACTGCCTATGAAATTGCCAAAATGGCCTATATGGATTCACACGATTTAATCGATCTTCCTTATAAACAAAAAATTGAGGAAACGTATTTTGCGATTAAAGCACAAATAAATTCGATTCAATAGATAAAAGGGATTGCACATTAAAATTTATGTGCAATCCTTTTTTGACTTTTAGCTCGATTTATCTTTCTTCATTTCCTTCTGAATCTTGCGAAGGGCTTTTTTTGAACCACGCTCAATATCATGCTGTAGCTTTCGTTCTTTATAATCCACAAACAATGTCTCTACGTCATATCCTTCTGGGTATAATTCTGTTGCTGGTAGCTCTAATGCCAGTCGCTTAACATGTACCTTTATGAATTCTCTCTCATAGAACACGACAACATTATAGAAATTATCCATTTCTTCATAAACAATTCCAACGTCATCATGATCCAACAGCTTCACACGGTCTCCCTTTTTAAATTCATACTTTACTGTTGTTCCCCTATTTTCAATCTGGGGCTTCCTGATTTTACTGTTATTTACTCGTTCAAGATGATAATCCTTATTGTCAATATAGCCTTTCGCTCTTTGTAAAACTGTTTCGCGTATATTCATCTTTTTGGAAATCCACAGCGCATTACTTTCTCCAGACGTTCCGATGATTAATTGATACAACGGTTCTAATGTGTCACTATTAAAACGCATAGCCGCATTCATAAAGTCACTATGCATTTCGGAAAAACGCTTAATTTCACCATAATGGGTAGTTGCCACTGTTATGCATCCCATATGATAGAATTCCTCTAAAATGGAAATAGCTAATGCAGCACCTTCATTTGGTTCAGTACCACTGCCGATTTCATCAAATAGTAAAAGCGTATTATTATTGGATGCCCTCATAATATCTGAAAGATTTTTTATATGCGATGAAAACGTACTAAGTGCATTTTCAATACTTTGATTATCACCAATGTCGACAAAAACATTAGTAAATACAGCTATTTCAGTACCTTTATCCGCAACAATATGGAAGCCCGACATGGTCGCCAATGTTAGCAGGCCAATTGTTTTTAACACAACGGTTTTTCCGCCAGCGTTAGGCCCTGTAATGATTAAGCTGCGATAATCTTGGCCAATTTCAAAATAAAGTGGCACTGCCTCACCTGTTAACAGTGGATGCTTACAATTGACGAGCTTAATATAGCCATAATCATTCAAACTCGGTTCGACGCCTCCAATATGTTTGCTAAACTTGGCTTTGGCAAACACCATATCATATTGACTAATCAACTCCATGTTAATGTTGATTTCACGGATATTTTCCATCAGGAGCCCTGATAATGTCGCCAAAATTTGATATTCCTCGACCGCTTCCTCTGCTTTTAAAATACCCAACTCTACATTTAATTTCGCCACTGCACTTGGTTCCATAAAGACCGTTGCACCTTTAGATGAAACCTCTACTACCGTCCCTTGCACATGATTTTTATAAGAAGCCTTAATAGGGATTGTGTATCGATCATCCTTTTTACTAATAAAGAATTCCTGGATATATGTTTTATTGGCACTACTATTTAAAAATTTAGTTAAACGGTCTTTAATTTTTTCCTCAGTTGTTTCGATATGATTTCGGATACGTTTTAGTTCTCTACTAGCTGCCGAATCGACTCGATTTGCTTTAATAGCAAAATTAATTTCCTCTTCTACACTTTTAAATTCAGCCATCGAATTGGCATAGGATGCAAGTACTGGCGCAAAAAATTCCTTTTCCAGCATAAATTTTTTAATTATTCTACAGCCTCGTAAAAAGTCTGAGATGCTCACCAATTCACTTGGGTCCAAGATGATACCCTTCTCCAGCTTTTTAATCGTATTGTCAATATTCGAAACGCCTAAAAACGGGACATGGCCTTCCGCATCTAAAATTGCTCGTGCCTCTGTCGTTTCATTCAAACGATTTTTAACAACTGTTACATTTGGGCTCGGTGTTAATTTATCTAATAACTGTTTACCTAATCCACTGACACAGTATGATTTTACGATATCCTTTAATTCATTGTATTGTAACTTCTCAAGAGTAGCTTGATTCATTATTGATTCTCCTCACTATGATTTTTTTCATCATCATTCATGAAGATACCTACTTATTAGATAGCAATGATTTTTTATTGGCTCTACATCAAATGTTAGAGTGAAGCACTATGTGAAGTTTCATCATGGGTACGGCGACTGACTCTCCACTTTGAAGGGACACCTCAACAATTAATATAGAACCTTTATATTAAAAAAAACAAAAAAGCTGTGGGGATCCCACAGCTTTTACATTACAAGGCATGTGTAAAAAAGCATCGTGAAAAAGACTTCAATCAATTATGCCTCGGCATAATTGCGTCCGGAATCGGAAAGAAGTTAAAATGAAGCACATTCAGACCATTACACGCTTTATAAAGTATTGTAGGTATCTTCATAGGTTTCGAAATAAATCCACGACTAAATAAGGGGTCACTTTATGACAAAAATCCCCTGTCGTCATTAAATTTATTTCATTAAGTTGTTCCTATTTAGAACCTACCGCACTCACAAAAAGCACCTCTCATTTATTATAATGTATAATCATTGTTATCTAATTGACTGCCACCATATTACTATATGCTGGCAAAAAAGTAAAGTTTCTTATTTTTGACTAACAATAAAAATAGAGATCTTCTCGTGTTCGTTTTTTTTTAGATGTTCAAAAGATTAAATACAAATTGCTATGATAATTTATTAATAACAAAATACAAATATGCAGCTAATACCAATCAATATGTAAATTATTTTAGTAAACCAATAAGATAATTGATCTAGCCAAAAAGTCGCTTTTTCCAAGTCACCATTCAAAATCCATTCCATTTAGTAACAATTCAAAAAAGAATATACCGAAAGACATGCCAACTATACATAACGCAAAGTATAGTAATTTAACTTTCATACTTTGATCATTAAAAACCATGCCAGAGTAACGATAAACCCAGTAAACAATAGGGCATAAAATTAATAAACAAAAAATACTTTCTAATGAAAAACTAAACTGAAAATCTTTATGTTCTCTTTCACTCATAAAAAAGGCTAGGCCACCCGAAACAAAACCAATTGTATAACTACTAAATAATAAATGAGTTAATGTTTTATCTTTTTTAATTTCCATGCTCTACCCCTTTTATATCCTAATACAACGTTCCAAATGTTTTCCTAAGTAATACTTCCTAGCACTTTTAAGTTGTTATCCAATATTTCTTCTCAAGCTGTAATTTATAGCTATCCGTTCTATGCCCTATCTTCTTCCACAAGACTTAGTTTTGCACAAAGATATCCAACGATATATTCTCTACTTGTCATTTCTTCTACATCTTGATTAGCAACTAGTTCTTCGATAGCTTCTGAAATAACGTGCCATAATTCTGTGGTCTCATACTTTTTATATGGGTGATTCATTTTATTCCCTCTTTTATTTGTTTTCTTCTTTTGAAACTCCTAGAATTCCCTACTATAGTATCCCCTTAATTTAAATACCAGAAATATATTATCATACAAATATTTCTTAGTTATTCGGAAATGTTTACAAGGGATATTATTACAACCATCCAAAAGGTTAATCCATGCAAAAAGGACCTGTAGAAAATTTCTACAAGTCCTTTTTTTAGGCCGATTTATGATGGGCCCTTCTCGTTTCAATGATTTTCGAGCCTGAAAACAGTAGTAAGGCTGCCCAAATAATGCTGAATGCCAATAGCTCGATTTGACTAAACGGTTCCTTATAAAGGACGATCCCTATAACTAACGTAATCGTTGGCGATACGTACTGAATAAAGCCTAATAAATAAAGCGGAATATTTTGTGCACCTTTCGCAAATAAAATTAACGGTACTGCTGTTACTACGCCACTGACAATCATGAGAATGTCTGTTTTGACATCGACATGTAAGAATGAGGCTTGATTCGTTGTAAAGAGGTAAACGTAATAGCCTAATGCAAACGGTAGAATAAATAACGTTTCTATGGCTAGACCTCTTGTCGCATCAAGCTTAATTTTCTTTTTTAGTACACCGTAAATTGCGAAGGATACGGCAATTAGTAAAGCTACCCATGGGACTGAACCATAATTAACCGTTAAAATAATTACAGCGAAAAAGGCAATTCCAGTAGCTATCCATTGTGCTCGGCTAAGCGTTTCCTTAAAGAAAATAACCCCCAAAATAACTGACAGCAAAGGATTAATATAATAACCTAAGCTCGTTTCAATTATGTGGTTATGGTTAACTGCCCAAATATATAAATACCAGTTCATCGAAATAACGAATGAAGCTCCAGCAAGCTGCCAAAAATGCTTTTGGTGTGACCATAAATATTTTAGATCCGCGATAAGATCCTTACGCATTCCAAATACTATTACTGCTAGTACTGTAAAGACAAAGGACCAAATGACACGTGATAATAAAATTTCCATACTCGGCACATGCTCAAGCAATTTCCAATAAAGAGGAAATGCACCCCAAAAAGCATAGGCTAAAAATGCTGACAAAACACCTTTTTTCTCATTTGACATTGCCTTTAACTCTCCTACTCTTGTTTGTATCAATTATGACTTTGCATAATTGATACAATTAACATCTTAAAGAATAGACTAATTATAGGACTTTGCTTCGTAACTGTAAATGCCGAATTTGAATAAAGGCAACAATGTCGTTACTCTTTGTTTTCAGATTCTAGCTCAGAAATATATTTACGCACCATACTATAACTAATATCTGGATTAATTTGACGTTTTATTCGAATATGAATTTCCTTAATACCTACGCCCTGTTCTCGCATATCGCGTATCATAGATTTTAACGGCCCTGACAATGACTCCCTCGACAAAGCTGTATGTTTACTTAATTCAATTAACAGCTCTGTATTTTGTTGACGAAGCTCCTTTAGTTCATTTACGACACAATTATATTCCGTTAGCTTTTTTTGCAAGACCGCATTTTGCTGCTTCATTTTTTGCATTTCTTCTACAAGCTGGACATTTTGTTTCTTTAAAGTTTTTCGCTCCTGCTCCAAAACATGATGCTTTTCATCTAAATCTGTATGCAAAGCATTGTAAAGTTCTTCGATATGCATTAATTCCTGATAGCGACTTTGCGATACTAGCATAAGCGTTTCTGTCATATCTATGGCAAGCGTTCCATCCTTTAATTGCTCACACGATAATGTAGTTAAATTCATTTTCTTCATCGTCTTTTCTCCATTCCATTACTAAATAATTCGTGTAATGGTATTGCTTTGTTTAACATCGTTCTTCTTCCTTTGTGTTTGATAACCATTCTCATTTAAATCATCATAATGAGTATTTTTTATTTTGTCAAAATAAATATGCTCCTATTCCTAGTGATTCTTCCCGAAACACATCACTTTAGGCGGTTTTTCGGTACCTAACAAATAGTAGAGAGCTCAAAAAAAGCTTCTTGCGTAAGAGAGAATGCAAGAAGCTTCACGATTACATCTTTTTCAGTTTTTCGTATTCAAGCTGCAAACGTTCTATGCGTTTACGCCCTTCCTCACGATTTCTCGCCGTTTCTGCTTGAATTTGCTTCGTTTCTTGAATACCGGACATAATTGTTTGCCATGTCGTTTCAATTGTTTCAATTTTAATGCTTGGACTACCTGCCACACGAGCAATATTAACACTATTTTTACTAATATTTTCTGCATTTCGTACAAGCATTTCATTCGTACGACGGTCTAGTTCACTCATAGAATCAGAAATTAGCTTTTGGCGTTTTAACGTTACTGCATGAATAAGTCCTTGCTTAAATATAGGAATTGTCGTAACAAACGCAGAGTTAATTTTTGCAATTAAATGGTTATTGCCTTGCTGCATTAAACGAATTTGTGGTGCAGACTGGAACGAAACTTGCTGCGCCATTTCCAAATCATAACGACGTTGTTCCAGTAAATCCACTGCACGTAGCATCGTTTCATATTCCATTGCCGCTAATTGATCACCAGTTTGTGCTTTTTGTTCAAGTGCTGGTAATGACGCTCGAACCTCATCTGTTTTCACTTCAATTGCCGCAATAAACTTACTTAAAGTTTGGAAGTAATTTAAGTTTTGATCATATAGATTTTCAAGATCAATTGTATTACGTTTCATTTCACCTTCGTATTTTTGAATCTCACGGTGAATAACATCTACTTCCTTATTCATACTATCATATTTGGATAAGAACCTTTCTAATTGTTCTTTCCCTTTGCTAAACAGCTTTGTCAGGAAGCCACCTTTTTTATCCTCTGCAAAATCTTGAGGATCAAATTTATCCATAATTCTATTTAAATTGTTTAATAATACACTCGATTCCTCAAGCTTACTTGTTTTCATCGTTGCTAGCATTTTATCTGAAAAAGTAGAAATACCATTCGCTGTTTCTTTTCCAAGCTCTAACATGGCAATTTGGTCTTTTACATCAATTTTTTGTGCTAGTGCATGGATCTCAGGATTTTGCTTTAATGCAAGTTGATTTTGAGCAATTTGTGATAGCTCTTGCTCAGAAACAAGTACAGGTTTTTGTTTTTGCTCTTGCTCCACCTGTAATAGTGGATTAGGCTGTAATAATGGATTTTCTGATGCAAATGGATCTTTTGATTTTAATAGGTCGTTGTCGAATTCAGACATAAAGTTTTACCCCCTGCGATTTATCTCTTCTATTACATACGATTTCAAATCGAAAAAGTTTCGTTTATTCAAGCATTGCAAAATAAGAGTCACTTACTATATATGAACTCTCATGATTTTGTAGTTGAAAGCAATAATGAGCTGGATCAAATCTATCGACAAAAAGTGTTATACGCTCACGGCTATTTAAGATTTCTAGCAATTCATCACTCATAGGAAGTTGCTGTTCGAGCTTTACAAAGAATTGTTCTTTCTCCTCTTGTGTTGCAGGACGATAATTTGACGATTCTTTTACTAAAGATTCAATCTTTGCTTGAGATCACATAGCTTCAACCCCTGTCATAAATTATAGCTTGTTTCACTAGAAAATTCGACTGAATACGCGAATTACTATACATTGTTTTCTAGTATTAGCATATTTGAGGTTTACCGCCATATTGTGTAGTTGATTTCCGTTCCGACTGGGCGTTTTGTTGCTGTCGCTTCGCTTTCGCGCAGAGCAGAGCTTCCTGGGGGCGTCCGATGAGCCGCTTCACTCGCGTTGCTCGCTCCAGGGTCTCGGGCCAACATGATGTTGGTCACGAAGGCGTTATCACAGGACGTGATGCTCTTAGCCTTCGTTCCTCTATCGCTAATCCCCAAGGAGTCGCCCAGCCTCCACTCCAATCAACTTATATACAATACATACGTCTTAACAAATGTCATCCACAACTTTTGGTGATGAGCTGTATTTGGAAAAAAAGCAGCCACCTACTGTTTAACTATTTTAAAAAGTGAATTCTTATTTAATGTCACACATTAAATGTATAGAAATTAATTTTGTGTTGCTTTAGATTAAAGAAATTTATGGTAATAATACCTCTTGCATCAATTTAGATTTATAGTTAGAATGATATATAGTTAGATAATCTAATTAAAAGGTGATTAAATGACAAAATTTAAAAAAATGTTCACTAATGAAGATGATTTACCAGTATTAGGCTTAGAGCCGTATATTGAGTTGATTCAAACTTCTTCTTTGGATAATACGGATCCAGAAGATGCAAAATTAGGATTAATGTTGTTGTGGTTAAGTGACTACGTTTTAGATGTAATGGATATTGATCTGGCTCCTTTCGGAATTACAGAAAGTAAATTAGACTTACTAATATTACTTACACTACATGGAGAAAGACGAGCGACTCCTTCTGCCATAGCTGAACGATTAGGGATTACGAGGGCATCGGCAACTTCAATGATAGATTGGTTAGAAAAGAGAAATTTTGTCGTACGGAATCATAGTAAAGAAGATCGCAGGAAAATTTATGTAAGTTTAACAGATGAAGGTCGTACTTTCGTTGCTGAGATTTTGCCAACTTATTGGTCGTCTTGTGCTTCTAATCTGATTGATTTGGAACCTGATGAACGAAAAGTCTTTGAGAAGCTGGTTAATAAATTATTAAAATCTATACAAAGGAGACTTGAGGTGGAACGTTAAACTGTAGCTTCGTTGATGCAGTTTAATTTTTTTAATCATTTAATTAGATTGTCTAACTATAAGTTAATCAAATTAAAAAGGGTGATTTATTGTATGAACAAAGCAATTACAGGAAACCAAGCAAATTATTCTCTGATGACATTTATTTTATCTTGGTCAGGGATGGTAGTTATGTCTAGTTTATATTTAACAATACCTCTTATTAGTCTTTTCAGTGATTATTTTCATATTTCATTGTCCAAAGCAAGCGTCACTTCAAGTATTTTTTCACTTGGATTTGCTACAGGGTGTTTTTTCTATGGAGCTATCTCAGAAAAATATGGACGAAAAAATGTGATTGTTACGGGACTTTTTTCATTAAGTATTATAACGTTGCTACTAGGAATGGTTAATGATTTTTCTTTAATTCTACTACTAAGAGGGTTGCAGGGACTTGCGGCAGCTACATTTTCACCAGTAGCACTTGCATATACTCTTGAGGTATTTCCAAATGATAAAAAAGTAGGAGCAGTTGGATTTATAAGCACAGGATTTCTTGTAGCTGGAATTGTAGGTCAGGTATTTAGCGGATATGTTAGTGAACATACTCATTGGCATGTAATATTTTATGTTCTTTCTGTAGTGTATATTTTTACTGCGATCCTAGTATCGTGGTTTTTACCAAAAGGAGTGGCTCATAACCAAACCAAAAATATATGGGAGCCCATGAAAAAGATTGGTACTATTTTTACCAATAGAAATTTACTATTCAGTTATATGATTGCTTTCGTTCTATTAATGTCTTTTGTCAGTATGTATATTATTCTGGGTGAGTATCTTACGAGTGCTTCTTTTGGAATGAGTAGTCAGAAACTAATTTACATTCGATCTTTTGGTTTTTTAGGAATGATCATGTCACCTTTTGCAGGAAAATTAGCAAAACGATTCAATGTGTTGTTTGTACTTAAAGTTGCCTTGACTCTTTCGATTATCGCACTAATCATGATGAGCGTTATTTCAAACATAATTGGTTTAACCATGATTAGTATCATATTTGTTAGTGGAATTGCTCTTGCTGTCCCTTCATTAGTGACACTTGTTGGTCAATTAGGCTGGAAAATGGGTGGCATTGCAGTCTCTATGTATACGGTTATTTTATTTGCTGGAACAAGTGTTGCGCCCATTATATCTGTTTACTTTATGAAAACGGGTAGCTTTACATTAGCATTCATTCTTCTTGCTACAACACTTAGTATCGGATTAGTTTCTGCAATAATGATAAAAATGCAAACTAAGAAAATCCTAAATTGATTATTGATGGACTATCAGCATCAAAAAGTTTCTTCTCAAATTTTAGAACGGTGCTTTTTTGTATAGCTACCATTTTCTCTAAGTCATCCGAGTGAAACGGCAACATTAGTAATAAAAATAGTACTGTTAAAAAATTATTTATACTAAAAAAGGCTACTTCTGGTTTCTAAAACACTCTTCTTTAACTCCCATGAAAGAACGTAATAACCTTTCATTTTCTGTGGTGTAGCGTTGATTTTACGCGACATGGATGGCTAACTTGGGCTTTAGTGGAATAAGGAGTATAAACATAATTAAACTTTTAAAAATCTAAACTTAGTTAAAAAGAGAAACTCCATTTTGATCAATCTTTTCAAAATGGAGTTTTTACATTAGCTATTAAATAAGGCTTAAAACACATTTTTTAATCACTCTTTACTCCAAAGTCTACAGATTAAACTTTTTTCAAATTGGATTCTTTTTATTTTCTGTAGAATAAGGATTTGTGAGTTACTATTGCCTCCAAACAGAATGTACGCTTCGAGAATGTACGTTTAATCACTGTAAATATTTACATCATTAGGGTTGTTGTGGGCTCATCACCATAACGTGTGGTTGATTTCCGTTCCGACTGGGCGCTTTGCCGCTGACGCTTCGCTTTCGCGCAGAGCAGAGCTTCCTGGGGGCGTCCGATGAGCCGCTTCACTCGCGTTGCTCGCTCCAGGGTCTCGGGCCTACACGATGTAGGTCACGAAGGCGTTATCACAGGACGTGATGCTCTTAGCCTTCGTTCCTCTAGCGCTAATCCCCAAGGAGTCGCCCAGTCTCCACTCCAATCAACTTATATACAAGGCATACGTCTTAACAAATGTCACCCACAACTTTTCGTGATGAGCCTTGTTGTGGTAGTCAATGAGATTATTTAGAGGTTTATCAAACAAAAAAGTACACCACTATATAAGTGATGTACAAATTATTAAATATAATGTGTGACATTAAAGATAACCTCTTGATATTACTGTTTTATAATACATTCACTTATCTTTAATTTTACAGGATGTAGCTGCTTTAATATCATGTTGTCACTTTTAACACGGTTTTAATTTTCTGAATAACGCCACCTGTACTATATGTTAGCACGCTGCGTTTATAGAACGATAAACTAAATACGTAAGCCACGATAATTGTCGCCACTAAAATACCTAAAGATATAAGTGGCACCATCACGCCAACATCTGTTGCACCAATTCGCATCGGCATGATCATACCAGAAGTTAACGGTATATAAGAGAAAACTTTGATTAAAATCGTATCTGGATTGCCCATTCCTGAAAGCATTACATAGAATCCCATCATTGTAATAATCATTGCTGGCATTAAAACTTGACCGGCTTCCTCTACTTTTGAAACTAACGAGCCGAATAATGCGCCAATAATTAAATAAAGCATAATTGTTAATAATAGGAATACTACAGCATATATGACATAGCCAACCGAAAGTTCTTTAACAATACCGGCTGCCATATCCCAAACAGCTCCACCTTTCACAAATTTCGCATAGACAAGGAATACCACTGCAATAATGCCCATCTGTGTTAAAGCGAGTAGTAATACTCCCGCAATTTTTGCTTTAAAATGGGTTGCTGGTTTGACACTTACTAGGAGCATTTCCATTGCCCGAGAACCTTTTTCAGAGGCAATTTCAGTTGTAATCATTGATAGGAAAGTAGAAATAAAGAAGTAGATTAAAATTCCGACAGCATATGATACGACTAACCCTGATTGTTTTTCTTCCTCACTTTTACCGCCTGCTGTTTCTTCATTTAAATTTTTGTTTGAAATAACTGTTTGTGCATCCATAATTTGCGCAGCCTGCTCTGATGATAACGACAGCTGCTGAACAGCATAATTTTTACCTGCATATTGCAATAATGAAGAAATCGTTGTTTGATCATTCAATTTTAAAGGAGTAAAAGTTGCAATTTCAGCTTGTAATTGACCCTTTTCATCACTTATTGTAATAATTGCTGCGAGCTTCTCATCTTTAACCTTTTGCTCTAACACTTTACTATCCGTTTCGTCCTGAATAAACTCCATGTCCCCGTTTGACACAAAAATCTCACTAAAATCCGCTGATGTTTCATTCACAATGGCGATTTTCTGTGCCTCTTCATCGCCTGTAAAAAGCTCCTTAATATCCGACCAAAAAACGGCGACGGACATAATAGCCACGTACAGTAATGTCATTATGACGAAGGATTTAGATTTTATTTTTGATTTGTATAATTGTGTCATCAATAAATTAAACTTCGACAATGTTGCCACCTACCTTATCTTTAAAGATTTCATCTAGTGTTAAATAATCTAAGCTGAATTTTTCAATGTACTTCCCATTTGAAAGCTGATCAAAAATGCTCTGTGCAAAACTTTCATCTTCTAAAGTCAACACCGTTTGCTCTTTCTCTACGCGAACATCTTGAACTCCTTCAAGTGCCAGCAATTGTGTTGTCGACCAGTCTGTACGTACCGCTAGCTTAATTTTGCCGTATTGTTTCTTTAAATCTAGTAAACTACCTGAAAAAAGAGAAACACCGCGTTTTAATAAACAAAGATGATCACAAAGCTCTTCAACATTATCCATTTGGTGACTAGAGAACAAAATGGTAGTACCTTGTTCCTTTAACAGTAGAATAGCATCCTTTAGTAAATCTTTATTTACCGGATCAAGACCACTAAACGGCTCATCTAAAATCAAGAATTGTGGCTTATGAATAAAGCTTGCTATTAATTGTACTTTTTGTTGATTTCCTTTTGATAATGTCTCGGCTTTATCTTTTCGCTTTTCTTCTAGCTCGAAACGACTGATCCAAAAATCAATTTCTTTTTTTAGCTCAGCTTTTTTCATGCCGCGCAGCTCGCCAAAAAAGTAAAGCTGATCTTCTACCTTCATAGTTGGGAAAATCCCTCGTTCCTCTGGTAAATAACCGAGTACATCACGGTTTATAGCATTAACCGACTTGCCATCCCATGTAATTGTGCCGGCTGTTGTTTCCTGTAAATCTAAAATCATGCGGAACGTTGTTGTTTTACCCGCACCATTTTGTCCAATCAATCCAAAAATTTCACCTTTCTCAATGGTGAAATTTAAATCATTGACTGCTGTAAAATCTTTATACTTCTTCGTGACATGTTGTAATTGTAATGTCATCGTATTTCCTCCCTACCCTTCAAATATATGTAATTCATGTTGTAATCCTTTTTTTCGCTTTTCAATTTTCAAAATAAGTATGCACATCGTTATCGCTACTAAAAAGTTTATAAATCCCATCGCTGAATTTAGGAGATTTACTGTTAATCCAAGTGAAAAGTTAGTAATGCTCATAAAAAGATTGAATAATGCTAGAGGAATAAAGAGACGGTTTAGTGATTGTAAATAATGTATTTTCGAAGAATTGTCTGAAAATAACTCAAACGGTCCTTCTGATGCCTTTTTACGATAATAGGCCCAGCCTGCAAACTTGGAAACACGCTCTATATTCATTGTCTCTAAAAATTCAAAATAGTCTTTGTTCTTCCCTTTTACTAATTCGTTGCGATAAATGTATTGACCAGGTTCCCCTTTTTCAAATACAAAGTAACCTAAAATTGTTTTCTTAAGATCCCATCCATGTGCCGCCATGTCGTTGACCCATGCCTCTTCTTTTTCATAATCTAGAAAAATGCGATAGACTCTTTTTTTCATGTAATCTCCTCACTTAGTCTGAAAGAAATGAATTTAAGATTTCTAGAAATACACCTAGAAAATTTATCGACATAGTTGGTTAAATGGGTAAACAAGCATTTAACTTCATATAAAGATAATTTTATTTTGGAAATATTTAAATTTTTCTAATTTCCCGGAAAATAAATCAATGGCATTTCCTTCTTTTCTTAAAGTATCCCTACACCCAAAATATTTTAATATTCTTTCGTTTTAACACATATATTCACCAAAGCTGCAATTTTAAAAAACAGTATTTTCAAAACACACAATTGTGGTCGATTATTTTTAAATGTATCTTTCCTATTAATCTGTAAATACATCTAAGTCTCTTTTTAAATGTTTCCGTAATCGAATGAGTTTGAACAATGGTATAGAAAATACCAAAACTACTAAGAGGTTCCCTATATTAAGGGACAATCCAAACCAGTCTACTTCGTACTCTGAAAAATCCCCACTAAGTCCAATGATCCCGACCATTAAGTTAAGTAAGATAACCCATAATAGTACCGTTACTTTTTTGGAAAGATTACTGATTTTTGTTTTTTTATCCGTGTATAGTTCAAATGGTCCTTCGTATGCTGGCTTTCTAAAAAATACAAAATTGCCAGATCGGTCCACCTGCTCTATTCCCGAGGACTTTAGAAATTCTAAGTATTCTTCCTCATATGAGGCACCAAATCTCTCCAATTCATCATGGCGATAAATATAGCTACCTGGTTCACCACGTTCGAATGTAAAACGAATCCAAGTGAATTTTTGCAAATACCAGCCTTGGCTAGCCATTTCATTGACCCATTTCTCAATATCATACGGGTTGACGAGTAATCGATATTTATGCATTTGTTCCATCCTCCTGTGTTATACGGATGCCATTGTCAAAAAGTTCCCTTAATCTCAAAATTTCATATTCCACAACTTTTTTTCCACTCTCTGTAATCATGTATTCCTTTTTTCGCCCATCATCATCTAGTGCCTCAATCCACCCTCGCTCGAGTAATGTTTTGATCGCCCCATAAATTGTTCCCGCTCCAAGTCGAACTCGGCCGTTGCTCATTTCCTCTACAAATTGCATAATGCCATAACCATGCCTTGCCTCAAATAATGCCAATAAAATATAATAAACGCCCTCTGTTAACGGCGGGTGCTCCTGTGTCATACAACATCCCCCTCTATATCGTCTAACAATATATCGACCAACGATATATTTAAAATATATCAGCAGTCGATATAGTTGTCAATTCCGTTCTTCACATTACAAGCTTTTCAAAAGGCTTCTTTATTTAAACAAGGTTCTTTGTTTATTTTTCGAATGATGCCAGAGCAGTTCTTGATCTCACCTGAGCCGTTTCCCTGGATACCCGAGCTGTTCTTGACCTCACCTGAGCAGTTTTCCTGAGGCGTTCTTGTTCCACAAACAATGCTATCTGATTTTTACAATAAATTAGCTTCTCTTCTTCCAGCAACGTATGGAGCTGATGGCTATTACACAATTATTTTTGGAGGAAACGCTGACAATCTAATAAGCAATAGTAGCTCGTTAGGAATTATCATCGCTGTAACCTTGGCCATTTCTACTACGGTCGTTGCTTTAAAAAGAGAAAAAGTAAAAAGCGAAAGCAAGCAAATCGTCACTGCTTCTGTTCAATAATATTGTCAAAAAGCGATGTACTAATGACAAGTTAGTGCATCGCTCATTAAATCGACTATTTTGTTCCACGCTTCTATCCGGTTCTGTATTACTTTTCGTCAATTCGCAAAATAGCCGCAAGTTGTTTATTCAAGGTACTAACGCTATCCTCAAAATCCTGGCGATACCATTGGATGATTAGACCGATGATTGCGTTTGCTTGATAAGCACTATAATAATCAATGGATATTTCATCATGCATGTTATAATGAGTGGTTAGGTCTCTTCTCATCAGCGAATGAATTCCATCAAATAACATGTAATAGTAGGTCAAAGGCACATTTTTTGAAAAAACAATGCGATAGAACATTTTAAAGCGCTCTATATGATGAAAAATACGAATCGTATTTGGATCTAATTGATTCTTATCCAATATTGTTACTGCACGATATGGTTCCTCATAGGAATTATATAAATCCTCCATAATTCCCTGAAAGTATTCCTCAAATAGCGCTTCCTTTTGCTCATAATGCAAGTAGAAGGTACCTCTGTTCACCTTTGCCACCCGACAAATTTCTGCAATCGTAATATTTTCCAAAGGTTTCTCACTCAATAAAGTTAACAGAGCATTATGTAATGCTTGCTTTGTTTTGACAATTCTTAAATCGTTCGCACTCAAACTTTTCATCCCCTTACTAAACAGATTTTGTATATGTGTTGATTACTGAACAGTTCTTAGTTTTTTGCATATTGAAATCGCTTTCAATATTATTATATGATTTTAATGAACACATGTTCAATATCTAACGTAATACATCCGTGTAATGTTCATACAAAGTGAACAAGCATAAATAATAGGAGGTCTTTGTGATGAGATTAGAAGGTAAAGTAGCAATCGTAACAGGTGCAGCATCAGGTATGGGGAAAGCAATTGCAGAAGGTTACGCAAAAGAAGGCGCAAAGGTTGTAGTTTCTGACTTAAACTTAGAGGGTGCAGCGGCTGTTGTTGAAGGTATAAACGCAGCTGGGGGCTCAGCGATCGCTGTTCAAACAAATGTCGCATCAACAGAAGACTTACAACGCTTATTTGATGAAACAAAAAATGCTTATGGTCAATTAGATATTTTAGTCAATAATGCTGGCATTATGGATGGTATGGAGCCAGTAGGTGAAATTTCTGATGAACGTTGGGATAAAGTATTTGCGGTAAACACGACTGCTGTTATGCGTTCGATGCGTATGGCAACAGAGATTTTCCTTGCACAAGGACATGGTGTCTTTGTGAACAATATTTCTGCTGGCGGTCTATATGGTGCTCGTGCTGGGGCTGCCTATACTGCTTCTAAGCATGCTGTCGTTGGTTTAACTAAAAACACAGCGTTTATGTATGCAGATAAAAATATTCGCTGTAACGGTATTGCTCCAGGTGCAGTTATGACAAACATTGCTTCTACCATAACAAATGTGAGTCAAATAGGTGCGGCTCGCCAAGCACTAGGTATGTCCATTAATCCACGTGCTGGACAACCAGAGGAAATCGCTCAACTAGCTATTTTCCTTGGCTCAGATGAAGCAAGCTTTGTCAACGGACAAGTCATTGCTGTTGATGGTGGTTGGACAGCTTACTAAAAATAAATAAGCACGCACAGAATTACTCTGTAAAATTAAAGACAAGTGAATGTATTATAAAATATTAATATCAAGAGGTTGTCTTTAATGTCACACATTATATTAAATAATTAGTACATCACTTATATATAGTGGTGTACTTTTTTTGTTTGTTAGACCTCTAAATGAACTCATTAACTACCACAACTAACCTACGAAAGGAAATATTTACAGCAATTAAATGTTGCGGTAAAATAGAACATACATTCTCAAAACGTACATTCGATTTGGAGGCAATAGCTTGAAAGAATATAAAGTAAAAGAAGTAGCTGAAAATAGCTTTTGCTACTTTGAATCTAACTGGAAATGTTGTTGGAGTCTTTGCTAATAAAGACAACGAAGAATTTAAAGATATTTACGAGAGAAAAGTCCCTCAAACTTTCCATTATAAGTATGATTACGATAAACTTTACCGGTTCCTTGATATAAGTGAAAAAGAATACAGGTCTGAATGGAATAGCGGAAGAACAATTTGAAGCACTAGATAAAGCATTAAATAAAGGGGAAATTGACCGTCACTTTTATTACGATTATGCTATATCTTTTATGAAAAGTGATATTATTGAGTTTATCAATCGAAATCCAAATAAATAAGGATTAAAATAATTCACTCATTCAAATGTTGATGGAGAAAAAAGCTTCCTAAAGTGAGGTTAGGAACTAATAATCATAAAGCGCCAAAACAAATTACTCGATTCAATAGGGTGTTTTGTTACCTAACTTTGATTTGGGAATGCTTATTAGATTTATTTTGTATACTTGAGTCAATTTCATAATAGATTTTTCATTAGCTAATTCTCGCAGAATTATTATTATCCATTTTTAAAAAAAGTTTAAAAACAACATTCTAAAGAACTAAAAACGAGCACACCAAATAAGAGTTTGAACAACTTTTTTTCAAAACTTTTACATTACGATTCATTCTTAGATTTTAGACTGCTTCTTTCATTTCGTTCATCTGTTTGTTAATACGATCAACGGCCAATTTACTGAGCGTATAAACGAGGCAAGAAATATCAAAGTCTACTTTAGCCAATGCACCTCCTCGATGGCGGATGTTGTCGAGCTGGAAGAATTCTTTGAGGTATGCATTTACTCGTTCAACAGCCGTATGCTTTTTGTATAATTCTTTGTAACTATGGCCTCCTCTGGCAGGAAGTTAAGCAGCTACTTTTTGAGCCTTTTTACCTCTAAATGGCTTCAACCTTTTTTCCTCTAAAGATAAATAAAGCTTAAGTCAACTTAAACATCAACCATTTTTTAAAAAATTCTGATCTTCGTTCAACTTTTCTAACCATTTTTCAAGCGTCCGTTTTATCTCAAACCTATCCCTTGAACTAATTTCCATTAGCGTATCCCATTTCCCATTAGTGATTGCTAATCCATACTCGCCGCTCGCTCTTGAATCTGGATACCACCCTAAAACAATATGTATCCTTCTATTTTCATCTTTAGGTACATTCCAACTCCCTTTTTCAAGTTCCATTTTACTTATTTGAAGTAGGTCTTGTGTAAAGAATGTCCAATTTGTTAAGAAATCATCTTCATTGGGGTCTGATATCGGTTCAACATCATAAAACCTATTATAATAAATAGCGAAACCTTGTGGTATTCTTAGTTCCATTAAATTCATGTTATCATTCCAATCTAATAAAATCCGTGTTTTATTTACTTTTGTTATCTTTGGACCTCTGTCAAGATAGCAGACACAAAATTTAATGATTTAACGTATTAAAGTAGTACTGGCATTCAAAATCAGATGGCGTGCTGTATCCGATTGATGAATGAATGCGTTCATGGTTGTAATGTCGAATACAATACATCTGGAGTTCTTCCTTTCTCTCTCTAGTGTGTGGTAGTGGTACTAAACACTTCGAGATTTGGGGAGGTACTCCTTTTTTTATGCCTTAAAATTTCAAGCCCAGTAAGGCTTTCGATTTATGAAATTGATTCTACTTTATAAATCTTAGTTGCACAAGCACCCGTTAGCCATCCATGTCGCATAAAATCATCGTTACACCACAGAAAATGAAAGATTATTACGTTCTTTCATGGGAGTTGAATAGCAACAATCTTTTAGAAAACAACCTATATCTTTTATTACTTAGAAGTTTAAGAAATAGGCTTTAATATACAATTAAAAATTAATATAAGCTCTGTTTAAATTACTGCAACCTTTTAAAATTTGGGTATTAAAGTGCTAGAAAAAAGAAAGAAGGACAACTGTCCACATATAAGTGATTGTCCTTCTTTTTTAATTAACGAAAAATAAAAAGCTAAATAAAAAGCCTAGTTTAATCTAATTAAAGAAGATTCTCTTGATCAAAGATATAATAAAGATTAGGACATAACTAGACAAAACCTTAAAAAGCGCGAGAAAATCAATTTTAGAAACGATGATTTCTCGCGTTTTTCTGATATTTTTTTATTTTGATTGAAAAAAATATACTTAGATATCCAAGCCTATTCTGTCTCCTCTAAAATTAATCAAGATTAATATTTATATTAGAGTATAAAGCAAAACCACCTTATATGGATAAGGTGGTTAGGGACATTTAGCAAGCTGCGATAGCTTGACACGCCGTCTTGGCTACACGTTATTTTATGTATTTAATTTAACATATATACATTTAAAAATCAATATTAAAATTTTACATCCATAAATAAATATTGAAATTCCCCATTCGATCAAACAATTTAGTAGCCAATGTTAACCTTTTTGTTTTAGTTAGATAATCATAATAGTCCCATAGGAATTGCTTAACCTCACTCATATCAACATATAAATTTAGAACCTTCAGCGCATCAAATAATCTTACAATATAATGACTTCTCATTGGTTTTAAATCTAATTCTGAAATTAGATGTGCGTTAATAGAAAGTTTATTGGATGTTCTAAACCTATTTATCAATTCAAAATGAGCGCAAGTGTTTCTAAGTTCTTTTATTATTGCAATTGAATTTAAGAATTTCTCTTTATCATTTGGTTTAAGGTTGAAATTTTGAAGGATTTCATTAAATGTCCTTTTATCTAACCCATACATTAATATTAGAATATCGTTTAACATTAATGGCTTAATAGTTACCCAAAATGGAGGGTTTTTATATTCATTAATATAATTGAACTTTATTTTACAGTCATCTATATAGTTAAGACCATAAATTCGTTCGGAAGAAATATTTAATCCTGTTAAAGAAATGATGGTCTTAGAAACTGTAGTATACGAATGAATTAAACTCAATAAGGCAGGTTGATCGCTATTAAAAAATGTAAGGGTCCCTTCCTTAACTTCTCTAAGAGATATTGAACCAAACCGACCAGAAAAATCACCTACAAGTTTTGTCTTATTTTTCCTAGTATCAAAAATTACTTCACCATTAAACTCACCTCTAAAATTCCCTTCGAAATAGTAATTTTTTCTAAAAAGTTTATGCTTTTCAAAATAATTAACATACTCAGCTGGACCATCTGTAGTGCTGGGCTTTTTATAATAATTAATATCTACATAGTTATTATTCCCAGCCAATGTTGAGCAATGACTTTTACAAAAGAAATATGCTATAGACGTTTTTAATTTTGTTTCAAATTCTGAGATCTTAGTGAAAATCAAATTTGATAATTTCATATCAAAATCATATAAGTCTATAAAATCATCGAATTGTTTGTTGGTATATTTTTTTGGAGTTTTTTTGTGATCATCTAATAATAAAGTTTCAAATCCATTAACGAGATTAAAATAACTTTTATCCATTAAGTGCGTTTTAGTATCTTTAAGATTGGAAAATCCAACCCCTCTGCCTTTTAACAATCGAATTTGATTGTAAACATTTTGGAATTCCTTATCTGCAGGCAAACCTACCCCTCCTTCATTAATCAATAATACTATCTTATCGTATTTAAAGACTCCTGAATAATCAATTTATCATAGATAAATCACGAATATAGGAAAAACCCATGTGTTTTGATGCAGTTCTCAAAACATGGGTTTTATTTAATGCACCAATATATGACACAAGGTTACTTAGAAGGTAGTGTTCCAATACTTAATTCTTTACTTCTTCCTTATCTAATAAATCAAAGAAAAACTCACATTCTCTGAACAATAGCATTAACTGATATCATAAAGTTGCGCACCTTCAACTTTAATCTCTTGCTTTAAGCTCGGTAATATTTCCTTCAAATCCCAAGACCCCTTAGGAATTGTTATTTTTAGGGACCTATTTTCATTTGATTTTGGTGAGGACTCAGTCTGGTCTTGTGTTATGGTACCTGTATTATAATCATTCTTCTTTCATCCATTTAATTGCAAATAACCCTCAAAACCCTTTTTTAGTAATAAATTTTCAGACATCGGTAATTCAGGCGCCGGTTCCGCATATGTTATTGATATTAGTGGCTTATATTTTTGAAGTATAGATTTCTCACTACTAACAAACTTTTTATATATAGCTAAATTTTCTTGTTCACTTTTCAATAATAACCCTTGATTAGTTGCTGAATTTTTAATCCAACCATGTTCAATTGGATAGGCTACACTAAGTTGGACAGATAAAATAAGGGGTTGTAAACTTAGACTATTAAAAAAAGGAGCGTGCTACTATGACACGTCAACGTCGA
>NZ_JBSSFD010000047.1:0-35972 GCF_054062295.1 Lysinibacillus sp. TE18511 | reverse complement strand
ACGGGCTACTCGGGATGTGGAACACTCCAAAAATGGACGTTGCGCAACAAACAAAAAATTAACTTGAGTGTGTCTATAATCTTGACGTAGATCCAGTATTTGATTGCCGTTTTAAAAAGACTAACCCACCTAGTAGATTAACTTCTTATATTGAAAGTGAAACTAACATAACCAATATAAAATTCAATAATGTTGTTGATTATTTCATTTTAATGGTAATTTTTCTCAAGAAATTAGGCACTCCTAAGCGAGAATTACAAAAATTACTTCGAGATTTAGAAAGCCATTCTGAACACTTAAGGTCTCAAGTGCCTGTACCAGTGCATTTATCAATCATGGGTTCTGATTTAAGGAAAAAATTAATAAAAACTAAAAATTATATCTAACTTTCTTCCTTGCAGTTCTATTTAAGGGTATGATAGAATAAGATTAACTAATAGCGGTGCATTGCTTCGGCTTGCACTTAAGGGAACTAGATGCGTCTAGTTCCCTTTTGATTTACCTGAAAACGCCAGTTCCCTAATTACAAGGCACTGATGTTTTTTATTATCCATTCACTTCCCCATAAACCTCATGTATCATATCTTCCATAATATATGACTTAAACTCCTCGTTCTCCAATATCTTCATAAAGAACTCCTGATTGCTTCTCATACGGTCGATAACGAAGTCCATGAATGTTTTTTCGAAAGCGAATTTGAAGTTTTCTTTTGTGTTGTGGGTGCTTTTTGGCGAAGCTCTTCATCATTCAGCATATCATCTTTCACTTGCTCACGTGAAAGGAAATCAATTTCTGTAAATTGCGTGCCAAAGCGTTCGTTTAACTTCTCTAAAATACTCGACAAGCGTACTTTCTCATCTCAGTTGCGCCACCAGCACCATGTTTTTGTGGATCTAATTTATAGCCACTTGTTTTATCAAGCTCAATACTACCTTCAAATGCTTTTTAATTACGATAGTATTCCAGTGCAACATCATCCGCTAAATACACAATTTTTTCTCCGGCACCACGAGGTAATTTACGTAACAAGTATGTTAGATAAATATACTGCTTGTGCAAGCCTATATCAATAAACGAAACAACTTGCAGTACGAAACCATACGTACGGCTGAATTTTGTTGCTGCTTGTTTAAACGCTAGCTGCTGCTCTTCTAACAACTTTTTAAATCGCTCAACACCTTTATTTAACCATGCTTGTGCCTTCGTAGATTTCTATACAACACGTATTACTTCAAGCTCATTTACTCTTTGTACTTCTTGCTCAGTAAATACTTGATATGGCTCAATTTCAACTAGCATTCACATCATTTTACGAGTACCTAGCGCTATATTATTGCCATATAAAAAATATTTTTAATAAAATTTAAATATGTCCTGTATACGCCCTTCTAATAGTTACACTATAAAACTATACTTCAAGTATCGAAACATATGAGGTGAAAAACTTGAAAATCAATATTGGTGAATTTATTAAAAACAGAAGAATTGGTCTAGGTATGACCCAAACTCAATTAGCTGAGGCAATCGATGTTAATGAGCGCACTTTACGTAGAATTGAAAATAATGAATACAAAGATATAAACAGTGCCACATTTAGTAAGCAACTATTAAAAATTGCTGAAGAACTCAAGCTAACAGATGTCGAGTTAAAAGCTTTAGGTGCCGTAAACTATAATGAAGCGATGAATTATTTAAACCCAGCAAATTTAGTATTAGATAATTCTATTAACGACTTGCATCATAAACTATATGCCGCACAAAGTTATGCTCAAAACAAGCAATATAAAGAAGCCCTTAACATTTATTTAGCTTTTGAACAATTAAGTGATGAACCTTTTTACAAACTCGGTTGCGCTACAATGTATCAATTTTTAAATAAATTTGATGATGCCATTTCATATTGTGAAAAAGTTTTGTTGGACATACCTGAATCATTTGAAGCACACTTTATCAAAGGAACATGCCTAGCATCCCAAAAAGAAAATGACCTAGCTATTAAAGTCTTCAATGACGCTTTACATTTAAAAGAACATGATAAAGTTTATTATAATATCGGCGTTCTTTATATGTCTGAAGATTCTTACCCGTTAGCTATCAACGCTTTTGAAGCTTGTTTACGTCTTAATTCGAAAAATGCATCCGCTCACTTAAACTTAGGTATTTGCCTATTTAAATACATGAATTATGAAAAAAGTTTACAACATTATAAAAACGCTATTGAAATTGAACCAAACCTTTACATGGCATACAGCCAAATTGGTGAGTATTATAGATTTTTCGGGAAATATGCAGAAGCTGTGGAAAATTTCGAAGTTTGCTTATTATTAGACGCACACGATTTCCAATCACTATACGGAATTGCATTTTCATATTTAAAATTAAATAGAATTTCTGAAGCCGCATTATATTATAAATTTTTCATTAATCATCATAAAAATAAATTATTCCCAAACAAGCTAACTGCAACTACAGCAATTGTTGATATAGGATATGTAGAAACTACCTTTTTCTCGATTCAATTGGAAACAAATGACATTGCTATCATTAAAATCGACAATATAGAACTACCAATTAAATTACAGGAAGGAAAAAGCTATATTTTTATAGGAGCACCAATAATTGCAGATACTACCGGATCTATGCCTTATGCAATACTTGGCAAATTTTACACGGTGAAAGAAGAATTCCAAAAAACAGTAAATACATTTAAAGATAAAGCGAATTTATTTCAATTTTTCGATCGACCTATATACGTAGATACTGAGAATAACATTTCAGCTAATGTAATAGAGAGAAACAAACATATTTTAATCGAAATTTACATTAAAAATTCTTTAGTTATTACAGGCATTACTGACCAAAAATCAGGTGGCCTTGAGACATTCATGGAGCATTACAATAAACATGGTCAATATAGATTACATTTCGAGCATGAACAAGAGGTTTTTATTGTTGATGGTTTAAAAAATGTTCACATTGAAGTTTTAAATTCGATTTAAAAACACCGGTTATTAATCCGATTTTTTCAATCTTTAGAACGCCAACCCCATTCATTCTCCCTACTTTCACATTTTAAAAGCTGAAATTCTTTGTCATAAGAACTTCAGCTTTTTTATATTGAAATAAAAACGACTTATTATTTATTAAGATTAATATGTATGTTGCAATACCTGTGTTGTAGAATAAATCATTTAGTAACGTTAAAATACACGATACTAAATCGTTATCTAGCAATTATTCACAAATTCTACTTTTACCCAACCCATCTGCTACATCATAATTTTTGTGTTAAACCTAACTCCGTTAAAATGCCCGTAGCGTCTTGTAAGTATAACAATACTTCAAAACTTCACAGAAAACTAAGGTCATATAATTAAACCCCTTTACCTTACAAATAATTTAAAGGTTACGCCCCCTAAATTGTTTGTGAGGGCGAGCAAGCGATAGCGCGCTTAGATTTAAAGCAAAATCTCAATTTTCCCTGTCCATTTTCTTGACATAGTATCAGCCTTCTATTAATGCTTAACTTGTACTTTAGAGAAATTAGATATAGCCTCCTCTCTATCAATACAGTTAGGGCATACTCCACATGGAACTTTACTATTTGTTTGGCAAGAATAGGTTATCGCCATTGGGACATTCAACTCCTTGCCCTTTAAAATCACATCATATTTCTCTAATTCTCTATATGGCAAAACAATTTTTACGGACCCATATTCTGATAAAACCCCTTCTAATTTATCGAAAAACTCAGTCGAACAATCTATTTCCTTAGCATGATTTGAGTTAATAAATGCAGAATATACTTCATCTATTTTTTCACTTTGAACAATTGAACTCGCAATGGCTAAAAATAATAGATTACGATAAGGCAAATATAAGTCATCAGCACTAATTTCATTAATCCATAAATTTGCTTCTAAAATCATATTAGATGTGGAAAATTTGTAAATATCACTAATATTAATAATTCTCAAGTGTGCTTTTAATTTTTTGGGAATAACTTTTATTAAACTTGATAATTCTCTATCTTTAAAATGCTGTCCATAATCAATGAATATAGGTAATACTTTTTTTCCTTTTGAAATTAAATCATAAGCCAAAGTTGTAGAATCTAGTCCATCTGACATTAATAACAATGAATCGTAATAATTACTTGTCCTACCGTTATATGTATTTAATAATTTAAATACTTGGTAAAGTGGAAGCGCGTGAAAACATATTGTCATAGGACTTTACAACCGAAACCATCAATGAAAAATGGGTGGCAGATATTACGTATATCCACACACAGCGTGATGGCTGGTGTTATTTGGCGTCGGTATTAGATTGTCACACAAAGAAAATTGTCGGCTATAAATTTGGTCGTAAAATGACAGTAGTCATTATTTTAGAAGCATTAGATCACGCAGTAGCAGCGCAAAATCCGGCGCCTGGACTCATTTTATACACTGATTTAGGCTCCCAATATACAAGCGAAGTTTTTGGTGAACGCTTAAAGAAATACGAAATAATCCCATCATTTAGCTGGAAAGGATGATGCCCGTATGACAATGCATGCATCGAATCATTTCATGCGACACTGAAAAAAGAAGAAGTGTACCGAACGCGCTACGACAGCTTTGAAACTGCACGCGTTGCCTTATTTAAATACATCGAAGGCTGGTATAATCACAAGAGGATCCACGGCAGCATTGACTATTTCACACCTGATGCGTACAAGAAAATGTGCCGAGCAGTAGCGTAACAAGCTGGGGTCACACAAAAATCTACCCCACCACATTTTTCGGGCGCAATTTCCATACATTTTCCGCTCTACATCGCGGGTAGGCGGTCAAAGGCTCTTTTCATTTAACGGGCTACTCGCGATGTGGAACACTCCCAAAATGGACGTTGCGCAACTCAAAAAAATTAACTTGAGAGTGTCTAAAATCTTGATGTAGTTCCACAATATGAAAACGGAGCTACTATTATAATCTTAGCTGTGTTTTCATATTTAATAGAATCCAAATTAACCATATAAATTAAAAATTAATTTACCTAAAATTTCATCTCTATAAGTATCCTCTGTATAAAACATTCCTTCTGTGAGCGTCAAAACTTGTTCATGTCCTAAAATATCTGGAAAATTTTCAGCTAAATATTCCAAATAACTTTTACTTAAAATTTGCCTTTGTTTATTTTTATTATTAATTTTATTTTTATATTGACTATACACTGACTCCAGCTGAAATAAAGAAACATTTGTCAAAACTTTTACAGCTAATTTATTATCAATGTTATGAGTTGGCAATATTTTTATATCGTAATCAGAAGTTTCTCCAAATATTACTTCTACAAAATTAAATTTTTTTTCTTCATTAAAATTTAAAACTTTAAATTCTAATGAGTAAACGTTTGAAATTACTTCTTTAAATGTATCTCTTAAAAAAGTCGATATAGATTTAAATTTACTATGACCATTCATTTCAACTGAAAATAAATTATTATATATATCAACATGTTGGTTGTGATAAATAACTATTTCCTCACATATTCTTTCTTTTACATCCTGGTCACCAATATCAGAAAGCCCAGAATACTCTAGGATGTTATTTAATATTAATTTATGAATTTTATCAAATTCTCTTATCAGCGCATCAAATATTGTCTTATCATCCTTATTACATATTCTAACATTAGCCTTTTGAACATTAAGTTCTTTTAACTTTGATTCAATTAAATTTATATAATCATGAAATATATTCTTATTTAATTTTTCTTTAGTGCTAATTAGCTTATAATAACTTTCATGTTTTGTATTTTTCAAATTCCCTCTTATTGCTTTTAAAGAATCAAAAGAGTTTTTTGGAGCTCCCATGGGCTCTATTGAAAACGTAAAAGTATGCTCAATTTCTTTTTCATAAGGAGAAAAACAATTATCAAAATCTGTATAATAATTTGACTTAAAATAACTATTACAATAATAACAGGATGGGACTAAATTATATAATGATATTGAAAATATAGGAAACATCGAGATTGGTATAAAATGGTCTAAGTGTGGACGAGCTTGCTTCCCTGCACCATTCAGAGCTCTATTATTTCTTATTGGATTAATATATTGTGCATGACAGTATGGACAAATTTTAGTATTTAAGCTTTCCACATATCTATATGCATTCCACTCTATTAAATTACCCTCATACTCAAAAAATTGGCTACTGTCTTTAAAATTTCTATATGCTTTTATAAAAATCTTCTTTAATTCCAAATGTAGTTTCGTGAATTTTACTTTTTCTTCATTATTATTAATATTGAAGTTATCCAATATTTTATCTATATATTCATCCTGTATTTTCTTTAAAGATTCAGTATTACCAATAGCTAAACTCGTTAAATTTTTATCAAGATAATCGATAATGTCCTTCGAACTTTTGTATTTTTCACTATCTCTTAAATTATCTAAATCAGATTTTATTTCACTTTCATTATTAATGATGAATTCCTTATGTATGTCCAGTATTTTATGTCCTCTATATTTCTTTTCACTTAGCTCGATATAAATCACTTTATTCAACTTCCCCCTCAAGTTTTAGTAATTTTTCATTCGCCAATTTAATTTGCTCTTTTAATATTCCTATTTCCTGTTTAATATTTAAAACATCTTCGTTAAAGGGTTTAAATAACTTTATTTTTTCATCATAAATTTGAATTAATTTATTTCTTAATACTGGTTCTGCAATTAGGTCAATTTCATATCTAATTTGATCCAAATCATTAATGTCTTTTGGTACGAAATACATAAGTTTTTTTGCTAATTTATTTATCTTCTGTTTAGCAAAATCTCCTATAACTCCACCCTCTAAAAAAAATGAATTAGTATATAATTCATGTATATTTGCACCAAATGTTAAATGCAAATCTTCTAATTCCGATTTGTTGATTATTCCTTTAATTTTATCCCTATGTATTAAAATTAAAGAATGCGAAGGTATGTCGGACACTAAAAATGGTGAATGCGAGGTCAATATCACTTGAAATTTATGTCTATCAAAATATACTTCTAAAAAATTTATTAGTAGTGCAATAATCTTTTTTTGCCATTGGGGATGTAAAGCATTCTCAATTTCATCTAATATAATTACTTGCAATTCTGGTTGCTTCTCATAGTAGCTAATACCGTCTAATAATCTTGAAAAAATATCAAGTATCATTTCTTCTCCTGTACTTAACTCTCTCCAATTCATTGACAAACCAGTAAATTGTTGTTTTGTAGCATTATATAAGTTTTTAATAAATGTTTTTATGCTTTGAATATCATTTAATTCAAAGGTTGAATCATTTATTTGAATAATCTGCCCTCTCTGTATACCCTTTTCAATTTTCTTAGAAAACTTATTTATTCTTTTAATTACTCTCAAATGACTTTCTCTATTATCCATTGAAACTGGTCGTATATTTTTATGAGTTTTTTCAACATATTCAAAAATATTTTTTTCTTTTTTCTCTATAGCTTTAGAATATTCGAGAAGTAAAGGACCTTCTGCAGTATTAAATCCTAGTAATAGCCTTTTATCAATATAACTCTTAAACATAGAGAATTTTAAATTTTCCGTAAACTTAAAATCAGAATCAATATTTATTATAGAAAAACTCAATATTTCAGGAAGTGATAATTCTTCCAAAACATTGGATAAATACTCTATTTTTACATCTATTTTCCTTTTAAGCATATCAGTTCGGTTTAAAAATAATAAATTATTTTTTATCTTTTCAGAATCATATTCATAAATATTTTTTAACAAATAGTTGGTACTATTATTTGTTTCCCTTTGCAAAGGATCATATTTTTTTCTATCTAAGACAGTAGAGAGAAATAATACTTTAGATAAGTTAAAGCGACTTTTTCTACTCAACTCATTAACTTTTGTATCTTTGAAATCAATATCAGGCATATTATTTTGAAAATAAAATATATCACCATATTCATCCATAAATATTTCAAAGTACTTTTCTTCCCTTATTTTATAAATATCCGCATTTGTATACCTAAAAAAATCTAAGAGGGTAGATTTACCAGATCCATTTTTGCCAATTATACCCGTAAGACCTTTTATTCTATTAGTAGGAGGGTTCTGAATACTAAAAAAATCTACAATAAATTTCTCATTCACCTCCATATCCACACAATTTAGGGTAGAATTATAAGCTATATTAAATTGATTATCTAATAAAAATTCCTGATCTTTGATTCGATTCTTAAAGTTACCGATGTATACATATAATAATTTCATTTTGTCCTCCTAAATCAAATTTTCTAATTTGGTTATTAATCTTTATAAATTATATTCCATAATAATAATATTTTCCCTGGTAAATTTCTTATATAAATGAATTTTCTAAAAAACAATACCTGATTGACTCCCAAAATAAATGCCCTTGAATGCTACAGCACAAATTAGCTTAAAAACACAAAAAGTGGCTGGGACATAACTGGTAAAACCTTAAAAAGCAAGGGAAATCAATTTTAGAAACGTTGATTTCTCCCGCTTTTCTTATGTGAAATTTTTTTATTTTGCTTGGAAAATATACGTATGTCCCAGCCTCTTTTTTAAAATCGTTTAATTCCTATGTATGAAGACGGCAGTCCATATATACTATGTGCACATTACTTCTCCCTTTTTGTTGGTCTTTTGAGGTATGCTCGTACTTCATATTCTTTAAAATGTGTAATCCATTCTAGTTTTCCTTCTAAACCAAATTCATCAGACACTCTAATATAATAAGGATTTTCTCTATTTGAATCCTCAATAAGTTTACCTAATAATTCAATATTGCTCTTTTGTAACTCATTTAGGCTTCTAATAAATTTATACATCTCATCTTCATTAACTTGGCGTAAAAATTTAATGGTTCTTCCTAAAATCCCAACAATCCAATCGCATATACGGATTTCTATAAATTCTAAGGAACTCTCAAATGAATAATTATCTATTTTTTTACCTTTAAAAGATAAGGGATATTCTTGAATAATTTGTTTTATAACATCCTCTTCATCAAACATATGTTTTGAATGCAGGAAATAAATTAGAGGTAATTGATAGAATCTTGACAAATCATTTTCTATCACTCCCTTTCCATCAAATAGCATACCTTCTACTTTTAAACAGGATTTCTTAGCAGAACACAAGTCGTTATAAAGATCTTTCATTATTGTAAAATTAATTTTCAAAATCAAATCGTTTTTACTTTTAACAACTGAATCTATTTTTTTAGTGATTAAATGATTATTCAAATATTTATCAAAATTAATCCAATCAATTAAATCACTCCAAAATCCAATAATTTCTCCCTTGTCTTTATTTGAATAATTTAATTTCCCTAAAATATCAGATAATCCTTTTTCATCTTTACAAACTAGTTCAAAGAGAAGCTTCTTCTTGAACAACTTCTTCCCTTCATCGCCAGAGTTATCTATAGAATTAATTATCTGCGCACATATATTATATCCTGTACAATGGCTTGTAAAATGAAAAAAAATCTTATTTTTTTTGATCCACTTTAAAATTGAATGAAGATTCTCATTATTTATTTGATTAAAATAGTTACCCCCTGAACCATAGATATGTCGACTTTTTATCTCAGGAGGATTATTTTTTAATTTAATTTGTGACATAAGTTCTTCAAATGAGCTATCACTTATCTCATTTTCACATACCATGCCACCCAGAACTACCGTTTCTGTCAAACTTATATTAAAACCATTATTCTTTTTACTATTCAATCTAAATTTCCTATAATTACTAGTTTCATCGTAATAAAAGTATCTTTTTATATTGAGCTCTTTCTTGTGGTTTCGGTTCCTAATAAATTTTTGACGCATTTTGCTAACTTCAATATAATTATTTTGTTTTTTGTATATAAATTTAAAAATCTTCATTATATCCATCTTTACTTTCCTCTCTATAAATATTTATATATCAATGGTTCTTAATATGTCATTTGAATTATTATCCCATCCATAAAACATCTACATCACCATTTACAGCAAATACATCATGTTTACGTTTCCTATTTGCTAGAAAAAACCTCTAAAATTATTTAATTAGAAGGTTTTAGAACCAAGTTCACTCCTAAAATATATAAGACTTACTTATCCCTTTTAAAAAGTTCTATTTAAATTCTCGTAAAATAAGATCAAAAATAGCTAATGTAACTAGAGCTTTTATAAAGTATACTATACCTAGGATTTTGAATGTGGGGCTACTAGAAGATACAACAATAGGAAAGTTCTTCTTAACTACTTTATTAGCAGTAGCTGAAATGGAACATAATTAAATTATAGAACGTACACAAGAAGGAAAGCGATTGATAGACCGCGTGATGATTTTAGAGAAGGTAGACCGAATAAGTACAATCAAAGCAAATAAAAAAAAGACTCTGTACTAAGGGCAAGTTGAATCTGTAGGCACCGGGGGGTAATTAAAACATTCCTGATAAACCATTGAAATCTATGATCATTTGTATTTTGAGAATAAATAATAGATACTTTTTCATTGTCTTTTAAGTAACCGCCGTCTCTTTGGCTTTCTACATATTGCGCTAACATTGCCTCAGTAAACGGTCTATTATTCGCTTCCACATAAGATGCTAAATCATTAGTGATTTCTTCAGCTTTAGGTTTTACTACAAGAAAGTATGTACTCCAGGTTGTAATTTGAATTAATAAGTAAAACAATAGAACAAAATGAAAAATGGATGATAATACAATGGCCATTTTAAAAGAGTGGAAGAAAAAGCAGAAGCAAGACTATTTAGTGCTAGGCTCTAATACGATGCACCCAAAACAGCTTGTGTTTAGTAATGAGATTAATAAGTACCTACAGCCTACAAAGACCCGCAAATGGATCTTACACGTTCAAAGCAAATATGCGCTAGGTACAATTACAACACACGGTTTACGTCACACGCATTGCTCGTTGTTATTTGAAGCGGGTGCTAGCATAAAAGAAGTACAAGATCGCTTAGGTCATAGTGATGTACAAACGACAATGAACATCTATGCACACGTTACGAAGAAAGCGAAAGAAGAAGCTATACAGAAGTTCGCCAGCTACATTGAAATGTAGTTGAGCGACTACGCTTTGACTACGTTTTTGACTACGTTCGATTGATACTCAATGAAACTATTTGACATAAGGCAAAATAAAAAACCCTTGTATATCAAGGGTTTTGACGCTCATTGAAATTCAATGAAATCGTATTATGGAGACGGCGGGAGTCGAACCCGCGTCCAGAAACTCCAATACTTCAGCTTCTACGCGTGTAGTTTGCCTATTTACAATTCACGTAACATTATGCCGACAAACAGGCGTCCTGTACGCTAACCTGGAAATCTCTTGTCGGTGACTCAGGTGGCACCAACGACCGTATCCCACTAAAGTTGGGCCCCACGTTCTCTACATGGGCGATAGAGAGGCAGAGCGCTTAAGAGCTTACGCTGCGAAAGCTAAGTTTTGTTGTTTGCCAGTTATTATATAACTTCCGTTGATGACGGAGCCGAGACCTCCGACGCGCGACCAAAGCTTGAACCATCCCTGTCGAATCCGTAACGTCCCCTTGAATATGAATCGAAGCACATTGCCTCGTTCAAGTAAAGGAGCTAGAATTTCTTCTAGTACGGTGGGAGCTAAAAAGTACGCTTCCATGTAATCTGGCAATCAGTAATTCATATTATAAAACAAATCTTGCTATAGTTCAAGTGTCCCGCTACGATAGAAAAAATTGGCTTGCTCAACATGATTTGCTTCTTTCCTAATCATCAATTATGAATTCAAAATTGACTGCCTTTAGAACTCGCCCTGAGAATTCTATGCGTCAGTTTGTCATTTCTATCGTCGCCTCAACAGCTCTATCCAGCAGTTTGACTGTTCGATCCGTCACTCCTCAAGTTCTATCTACAAAAAGCTCACCATCCGAAAATAGTGAGCTTTCTAACAATCTATTATTATTGGTTTTTCGCTTTGAAGGCGCGTTCTATGTCACGTTTTGCTTCTTTTTTACGCATGTCATTGCGTTTGTCGTAATCCTTTTTCCCTTTGCCGACCCCGATTAGGAGCTTGGCGTAGCCATCTTTAATGTACATTTTTAATGGGACGATTGTGTAGCCGTCACGTTTTACGGCACCGACTAGCTCGCCGATTTGCTTTTTGTGGAGTAGCAATTTGCGGGCGCGCAGTGGGTCGTGGTTGAAGCGGTTGCCTTGTTCGAATGAGCTGACGTGCATATTGTTGATCCATGCTTCACCGCTACGGATTTGTACATAGGATTCTTTTAGTTGGACCCTTCCTGCACGGATGGATTTAATTTCTGTGCCGGTTAGCACCATGCCCGCTTCGATTGTCTCTTCAATGAAGTAGTCGTGCCCGGCTTTTTTGTTTTGTGCTAATACTTTCCCAGTACCTTTTGCCATATAATTTCACCCTCTTCATAAAGGTTACGCAGGAATTACCTGCTTTATTATTGATTAAGCGAAAGCACCAGTAATGTGATAATTGGTGCTTTCGCCATTACTTTTATTTACGTTTTGTTTTTTTCTTTTTGTTTTTCTTGGCGACGCCCTCGTAGAACTTTTGCTTTTGCTTCACGCCTTTTTTAGGGCCTGGGCTTGAACCATCTTTGCGGCGTCCTCGTGGATCACGGTCGTTTTCACGTCGCTCTCCTTGTCCGCCTCGTCCTTCTTCATTGCGACCACTGCGACTGCCACGTCCGCCTCGTTCTTCTTCGTTGCGACCACTGCGACTGCCACGTCCGCCTCGTTCTTCTTCGTTGCGTGCGCCTCTGCGATTGCCACGACTACTACGATCGCCCTTGTTCTCGTTGTAATTTTTACGTGCGTGAATAACAGTAGGTGCTGCTTTACGAGTTCGTCCATACGACGTTACCATTCCAACGATTTCAAAGTCAATCGATGACTCCTCAATAATAACATTCGCTACACGTACCGTTACTTCATCTCCAATACGGAATTGACGATTTGTACGTTCACCAATCATAATCATTTGACGGTCGTCAAAACGGTAGTAGTCGTCTGTCATATTGCTAATATGGACAAGACCTTCAATCGTATTTGGAAGCTCCACGAAAATCCCGAAGTTGGTAATAGATGAAACGATCCCTTCAAACTCCTCACCAATTTTATCGGACATGTATTGAGCCTTTTTCAGTGCGTCTGTATCACGCTCTGCATCGACAGCACGGCGTTCACGCTCTGAAGTATGATCCGCAATTTCATCCATTGCCATGCTCCACTGTGCAACTGTTTCTCTCGATGTATCTTTATTAAGTAAATACGTTCGAATTAAACGATGCACGATTAAATCTGGATAACGGCGAATCGGTGACGTAAAGTGTGTATAGAAATCCGTTGATAAACCAAAGTGGCCTAAGCTTTCCGGATAATATTTTGCCTGTTGCATCGAGCGTAGCAGCATCGTTGAAATAACAGGCTCCTCTGGCATGCCTTCAATGGCTTTCAATACATCCTGTAGTGCCTTTGGATGTACTGTATTTCCTGTCCCTTTAATTAAAATACCGAAGTTCGTGACAAATTCAAAGAAGCGTTGTAGCTTTTCTGGCTTTGGATCTTCGTGAATACGGTATAGGAACGGTACATTCATCCAATGGAAGTGCTCTGCTACTGTTTCATTCGCTGCTAGCATGAAATCTTCAATTAATTTCTCAGCTACTGTACGTTCACGTAATTCAATATCAACTGGCCAGCCATCTTCGTCCACGATTACTTTCGATTCTTTAAAGTCAAAGTCAATAGCACCACGCATTTGACGTTTGTTCCGTAAAATGTTAGACAGCTCAGCCATATGTTTAAACATTGGTACAAGCGGCTCATAGCGGGCCATTAACGCCTCGTCCTGCTCTTCTAAAATTTTGTATACATCTTTATATGTCATACGTTCTGTCGTTTTAATGACACTTTGGAAAATTTCATGTGAAACGACATTACCATTTGCATCAATAATCATTTCACAGGATAGTACTAGTCGATCAACCTGTGGATTTAATGAACAAATACCATTCGATAGTCGATGTGGAATCATTGGAATAACGCGGTCAGTTAAATATACACTTGTTGCACGATCATACGCTTCAATATCTATTACAGAGCCTTGAGTTACATAATAACTAACATCTGCAATATGTACACCAAGTTTATAGGTACCGTCGACGTTTTTCGTTACGGTAACAGCATCATCCAAATCCTTTGCATCAGCGCCATCGATTGTCACAATCGTTTCATGGCGTAAATCACGGCGTCCTTCTAAATCTGCCGCTGTAATTTCATCTGGCACACTTTGTGCAGCAGCAACCACTTCTTCTGGGAATTCAGGTGGAATGTCATGCTTATATAAAATAGATAGAATGTCGACACCTGGGTCATTTTTGTGCCCTAAAATTTTCGTGATATAGCCTGTAGCTGATTTTAAATCCTCTGGCCAAGTAGCTACCTCAACGACAACTTTGTGACCATCGACAGCTCCTAATGTATCACCCTTTGCAATGAAAATGTCCATCGGTAGTTTTTTATCGTCTAGCACAACAAAGCCAAAACCTCGATTTGCTTGGAACGTTCCGACAAAGCTCGTTTGTCCACGTTCTACTACCTTTGTCACTGTTCCTTCACGACGATCACCGAATGATTCCTTTAACACACGGATCAGAACGATATCGCCGTTAATTGCACCGTTTACTTCATGCGGTGGAATGAAAACATCATCCATTCCTTCAATATCAGGTGCGACGAAGCCGAAGCCTTTCGCATGCCCGATAAACTTACCTCGAAGTAAATTCATGCGCTCTGGTGAACCATAACGATTAGAGCGGGAACGAACAACTAAGCCTTGCGCCTCCATGCGCACTAACGTTTTCACTAGTTCTTTAAATTCATCAGCATCCTCAAAGCCAAATACGTCCTCGATTTCGCCAACTGTTAATGGTTTATACTCTTCTTCACCGAAAAAATCGAGTAAACGACTTTGTAGTGAATTATTTTGGTCTTTCATATATTTCCCTCCTTCATGAGAAAATCCTTCTTATAATTTATTGTGCCCAATTTAGGCTTTCTAAAAAGTGATAAATATCTTCATGTAACTGATCTTTTTCTTGATCTAACGTAATAACATGTTTTGAGTTTTCATACCACTTGATTTGTTTTTCAAGTGACTCAGTTTGATTATATATAATGTTGGCAGATTCTGTCTCAATTACCTCATCATTTGTCGCTTGAACGACAAGAATTGGTGCATAAATCATGTCAATTTCCTGACGTGTCCGAGCAATAAATTCTCGCAACTCTTCTAGAGAAGGCATGCCCTTTTCAGCAATTAACGAAACTTCAGCTTCGATTTGCTCTTCTTCTTTACCTTGAAACTTTTTATAGTCCCTTGCATATTTCAGTACACCTTCGAACATAATGTCCGTTGTGCGCATCGTCATTGGGGAACACATTGTCACGATTCCTTTAACTGGATTATTCAGCGCAACATTTAAAGCCATCACACCACCCAATGACAGTCCAGCCACAGCAATTTCCTGATAGCCCGCTTCCTGTAGCTGTTTGTATGCGGCTACGACATCTTGCCACCAATCGGCAGGACCTGTTGTGATGAGTTCTTCCGGTTCCACACCGTGACCTTTATAATGAGGTGCTAATGTAGTATACCCTTTTTTCTCTAAAAATCTTCCGAGCATTCGCACATCTGCCGAGCTACCTGTAAAGCCATGCAGTAATAAAACGGCTCGTGAACCTGCTTGAAAGAAAAAAGGCTGTGATAATGATTTTTTCATTGCGAGCTCTCCTTCATCCTTATACATACTATTACCATTATAGCCATACAGAAGCTTCCTCAAAAGCTTTGGAGATCGTTACTTTTTTTATGAGGTTTTATCGGTTAATTTCATGGGTCTTTTTCGCATTCCGATAGTCTTTCTGGCATTTCGAGGATTCTATCCATCATTTTGGTTCTTCTATCCACCATTTTGGCTCTTCTATCCACGATTTCGGGGATTCTATCCACGATTTTGAGAATTCTATCCATCAGGCTTTCCCTGCTCCGCGCCGGGTATTCACTTTACTAAACTAACTATGTATTGGTGTCCAAATAATTAGTACTATAAAAGAAAACGCCCAACCAGTAAGGTTAGGCGATATATCTTCAACTATTAGATTTTTGTAATAGCGAGTGCTAATATAAAGAATAATATTGCTAACACAACTGTTGCACGATGAAGGATCAGATCCATACCGCGTGCTTTTTGCTTTCCAAATAGTTGTTCAGCTCCACCCGAGATGGCACCTGACAAGCCTGCACTTTTACTTGATTGAAGTAATACTACAACGATTAACGCTATTGATACGATAATTAATGAAACTAATACTACTGAATGCATCCACTGCACCTCCCGAACTTCGAACATCACAACAAATCACATTATAACAAAAAAAGGTTGCCTTGACAAACTGAGATTAATAAATAACCTTGTTTTTCCCATTTAAGTTAGTTTTAGATCCATTACCATAGCGTGTGGTTGATTTCCGTTCCGACTGGGCGCTTTCCTGGGGGCGTCCGATGAGCCGCTTCGCTTCGCTCCAGGGTCTCATCTGTGACGCTGATCCCCAAGGAGTCGCCCAGTCTCCACTCCAATCAACTTATAATTATGGCATACGTTTTAATAAAAATATCATTTCTATCATTTGGTGATGAATCTAGTTTTACGAAAAATAGTATAACACCTCCCCAACACATTAACCTATAATAGTTAAAAATGTAATAGTAATGGGGGTAAATATGAAAAAGTATGTATGGCTGATTTTTTTGCTTATTCCTTTAAGCTTGCTTACCGGTTGTTCAGCTACGATCAAGGCAATCGATGCACTAATAGAAGAGGAACCTGAACCGAGAGAAGAAGCCTTTACGGAAGACAAGCAACCTACTAGCAAAGCACCGTCGGCCGATTTTACAACTGACGATCTTTTTTCAACGACATTATTCAAAGAAGATCCTGCTTTGCTTCAATTTTCAAAGAAAGTTGAAAAGGGAATATCAAAATTTGAGCCAAATTTTAAAGTATTGTATAGAGGAAAATTAGATTGGGATACATTTGAAGTACAGCTAAATGATTTGATTAGCTTAATTTCCTTTGTTAACCCTTATACTGCAGGATATATTGAAAGCGCTACATGGGAAGCAATGGAAAGGGATAACGGTTACTTAGTCGAATTTAACTTTACATATTACACAGATGCCGAGCAAGAAAAGATTGTTGATTCGTATGTTAAAGATTTTGCTAATTTGTATATCACAAATGACATGGATGACTTTAGTCGCGCAAAAACCGTTAATGACTATATCGTACAACTTGCCACTTATACTGAAGAAAGTGAGTCTTATGGTCAATCAGTTTATGAATTAATCAGTGAAGAAACTGGGGTTTGTCAAGCTTACGCATTATTAGCCTATCGTTTATTTTTGGCGGCAGGTCTCGACACAAAATATGTCTATGGCTACAGCGATAATCAGCTTCATGCATGGAATTTAGTAAGTGTTGACGGTAATTGGTACCATATTGATACAACTTGGAATGATGTCGATCCGGATGAGCCTTACGCTATTTCCTACGCATATTTTTTAGTGAATGACGAAAAACTAAGTGAAGATCATCTATGGGTAAAGGAAAACTATTTTGCTGCTACAAGTAATGCTTACGACTTTATGCATGATATGTGGTACGCAGATACCATTGGAGACGTTATTTATTATAATAGCATGGCCGATAGCATGGTATACGCCTATAACGTAGCAACAAAACAAACTGCACGAATTACTGAAACAGCCTGCTACTACTTAGCTGCTTTTGACGATGTGATTTATTGCAGTGATTATGACAATGCAGGCTATTTAACAAAAATTAATGTAAACGATGGCTCAGAGGAAGTGTTATTAGAGGAAGAAGTTCTAAATTTATTCGTTGATGATGATGGTGTTTTACTTTATGAAACCATCGACGGTGAGGAACATTTTTTCTAGCCAAGCCATAAAAATTCCCCACAGAATCTGCGAACTTCCATCCATGGATAGTAAGCAGATTCTATTTCTCCTTCAATACTACATTTAATTACCTCCAGGCATGTTGATTAAGAAAAAACAGGTTTATTATTGGCGAGAAAAGGATTTTTCTGTTGCTATTTTGCAAATATATTCCCATTTTATCTGATTGTAGCGTAGGGCTACTCGACTCCCGCGGGAAAGCGAGACAGACGAGACCCTGCACGGAGCGCAGCGGAGGAAGCGGCTCGACGCTCGCCCGCAGGAAAGCGAGTAGCCCGTAGCGGAAATCAGAGCCTTCTAATTAATTAGAAGAAATACTTCATTCATTTTTTACAATATACCCACAATTTGTTAACAATTTATTAATCCTAGCTTTACAACCTTCCTTTACACTTATTTATGGATTAACCAAAAGGAGGAAAGTTATGAAATACTAGAAAAGTAGTTCATTGCTTTAACAACTTTACATATCAGCTATTATGTCCATTGTCATTTTTTCTTAATTATCCGGAAAATCCGATTTCTCATCTCTTTAAACCTGAGGTACTGTACCCACATACCACTATTTCGAGATGGTTTTAATGTCAATGGAAAGCAACTTTTAGTAAGTCATCAATAGGAAGATAAACTTTTAACAAAGCACAGAGGAGGAAAATCATGAAATACTCAAAAAAATGGAGTTCATTGTTTTTAGCAAGTGCCCTTACTTTATCGACATTTAGTATCGCTCAACCACAAGTACAAGCAGCTGAGGTAGAAAAACCAACAAAACCAACTAATGTTATTATGCTCGTGATGGATGGTAGTAGTAATAATGCCGTAACACTTTCTCGTTGGTACAAAGGTGGAAACTTGGCCATGGACGAAATTTTATCAGGTGGCGTACGTACGTATTCTGCTGAATCAGCAATTACAGACTCAGCTCCTGCCGCTACTGCGTTAGCAACTGGTCATAAATCCAATGATAAATTTGTCGGTGTGTTACCAGCTACGGTTAGTTCACCTGGGCTAGAGCAAGTTGCTAAAGAGGATGCCTTTAAACCTGTAGCCAATGTGTTAGAAGGGGCGAAACAACAGGGCAAGGCAACTGGATTGATTGCTACTTCCGAAATTCAACATGCGACACCAGCAGGCTTCTCTGCACATGCTACTAATAGAAGCCAATATGATAACATCGCTGAGCAGCAAGTTTATCAAAACATTGATGTTGTGTTAGGTGGCGGATCGGAGTCACTGACACCAGGCACAACAAAAAATGCTCGTAAAGATGGCGAAAATTTAGTGAATGTCCTAAATGAAAAAAATTATGACATCGTTAAAACGCGGGACGAGCTCCTAAATAGTACTTCATCAAAAATTTGGGGAAGCTTTGCTCCAAGTGCTCTTGCCTACGATTTAGATCGTGCTAAAACTAAACCAACTGAGCCAACGCTTGCTGAAATGACTGGTAAAGCTATTGATACCCTTAAAAAGGATGAGGACGGCTTCTTCTTATTTGTAGAAGGCAGTAAGGTAGACTGGGCAGCTCACAAAAATGACACAATCGGCATAATTTCCGATATATTATCGTTTGATGATGCTGTCAAAGAAGCCGTTGATTTTGCAAAAGAAGATGGCAATACAATGGTCATTGCTGTTACAGACCATGGTAATAGTGGTATTACGATGGGTAATGCTAACACGTCAAGTACTTACTCTAGCATCCCTGTATCTGCTTATATCGATCCTCTGAAGAAAGCTACGATGACAGTTGAAGGTGCGCTAAGCCAATTAAAAGAAGATAAATCAAATCTTGTAGAAGTCGCGGCACTTTATGGATTAGATGATTTAACGGAGGACGAGCTTGCAACACTAAAATCGGCTAAAGACATCGGCGACGAAATGGTTAAAATGCTTGCAAATCGTGCAAACATTGGCTATACAACTGGTGGGCATACTGGTGAGGATGTATTCTTATACTCATACGGACCATCTAAAATTACAGGACTTGTCGAAAACACAGACTTAGCACATTCAATGGCACAGTTTATGGGCTTTGATTTAAACAAGCTTACAGATGATTTATATATCCCAGCTACAAAAGCATTCAAAGATAAAGGCTACACAACTAAAATTGACTTAGCTGACAAAGAAAACCCTAAGTTTATTGCACAAAAAGATGATGTAACGTTTACAATTCCAGTGAATAAAAACACGTTGATTTATGAGGATGCAACAACAAAGACGACAAAGACTCATACGTTTGACACAATCAATGTCTACAATGGCACTGAATTTTACGTTTCAAAAAAAGTTTTAAATGTAATCAAATAATAATTGGGGTGCTATCATAAATTGAGTTGATTAACTTATGATAGCACTATTCTTTTTGCTCAAATATGGATCGCAACAGCCCTCAAAAGATCGCCAATTTCATCATCTTCCCACTATCCCCCTCCTTTCATCTCAACATTACAGCTTCTGCTCTTAAAAAATACCAACATTTTTCATTGAATTTACTTTGATTTTACTTTTATTTATTATGCTGAATATAACGGAAGAGCTGGACCGGAAATCAGCCCCATGTTATAGTGATGAGCCACCTTTTTAGGTGCAGACGAAGATGGAAAAATGACTTTAATAAACCAATTTCTTAGCTTCATTTTAGGACACTTTTCCAAAACCTTAAATTTTCCTTAAACTTTTCTTATGGTTTAATGAATATTTTGAAATTCAGCAACATTTTTCTCCACATTCCGTCAAAACAGTGATAAAAATTTAATAAAAGGATAAAAGGTTACTTAAAATAACTTGAAAAAATATCTATTTCTTTAGTATATTTACAAAGTTATAGTCTTTTTTTATTTATAATTGGAGGTGGACAAATGCAATCCATCAAAAATAATGAGCTTTTTCGTTTTATAGGCTTTACGCTATTTTATTTCCTCATTATGGTGCTCTTGTTTCTTATTCATGGCTTCCATGATATGAACGCAGGACCATTTATATATACGGAATTTTAAGAAAAGGAGATCTAAATTATGTTAAGTATTTTAGAGGCTATTCAAAATGTGGCACATGAACACCCACAGCGAACTGCATATCAAACCAATACTGAGTCCTTAACGTATGGTGAGCTTTGGCATCTATCTGATTGTGTAGCACACTATTTAAAAGCTCTTGATTTAAAAAGGCAACAACCCATTGTCGTCTATGGGCATATGTCACCTTTACAAATTGTTGCTTTTTTAGGTGCTGTAAAGGCTGGGCATCCTTATGTACCTGTTGACTCGTCTACACCGTCTGAAAGGCTACAAATCATTATAGAAGCGTCTCAGGCTTGCTTACTACTTAAGACTGAAGCATTAAGCACGCACCAGTCCGTTCCTGTAGTAGAGGTAAGTGATATAGTGACTCAAACTACCAACATTTCAACACAGCCTTCAACATGGGTTCAGGAGCAAGAAATTCATTATATTATTTACACATCCGGTTCTACTGGTAAACCAAAGGGTGTCCAAATTACAGCCGATAATTTAGCACACTTTGTTGCTTGGATGCATGAACACTTCCCCTTACAAGAATCTGGTGTATTCCTAAATCAAGCGCCTTACTCCTTTGATTTATCTGTAATGGATTTATATCCTGCACTCGTTAGTGGGCAGACGCTTTACGCGATCACGCAAGAGCAAATCGCTAATCCGAAGGCGTTATTCGATTCATTAGCTACTTCTGGTATTCGAGTTTGGACTTCCACACCTTCCTTTGCAAAAATTTGTTTAATGAACAAAGAGTGGCATCAAGCGTTAATGCCTTCTTTAAATACGTTTTTGTTCTGCGGAGAGGTTTTACCAATATCCTTAGCAAAAGAATTAATGCAACGCTTCCCACAAGCTTCTATTTTTAATTTATATGGTCCTACTGAAACAACCGTTGCCGTATCTTATGTAGAAGTAACAGCGGAGCTTTTGGAGCAATTTGATCAATTACCAATCGCACCTCTATCTGAGCCTAATCTATCCTTGCTAGAAGATGGCGAGATTATTATTTCTGGACCAACTGTTAGTGCAGGCTATCTTGGGGCCCCTGACTTAACACTTGCAGCCTTTCCTACAATAGGGGATCAACGTATTTATAAAACTGGGGACATGGGTTATGAAAAGGATGGTTATCTGTTCTTTGCTGGACGAAAGGATTTTCAGGTAAAATTGCACGGTTATCGTTTAGAAATCGAAGAGATTGAAAAACAAATTGGCAATCTTCCACCTGTTTCTAGCTGTGTTGTTATTCCTATCTATAAAAATGATGAGATTGTTTCACTAAGTGCTTATATTGTTCTTCGAGAGCCTTTAACGGACTCTGCTTTCAAAATGACGAAGCAACTAAAAGCCTTGTTATCGGATTATTTACCATCTTATATGATTCCGAAAACATTCAAATACATTGACACTTTACCTTTAAATACAAACGGTAAAGTTGATCGTAAAGGATTGGCGGTTATGGAGACAGTATGACGCCTTTTGGAAATATAGGTTTTTTCATCATCATTGGTATTCTGTTATTGCCAACAATTATTTTAGGGCTACGTGGAAAATCAGCTAAAGGCTATAATATCTTTATTTCGATTATCGTTTTAGCAATTATTTTTGGTCACTCTCTTAACGGCTCAGTTTCTCTTATACTATTTACACTATTTCAGTTAGTATTAATCATCGCTTACCAAAAATATCGATTACAGAAGAATAGCACTTCCGTATTCGTAATCGCTGTGCTCTTGTCCATTTTGCCGCTTGTACTTGTGAAGGTTCTTCCGATACTTGGTCTTAAAAATTTATTCGGCTTCTTAGGGGTATCCTATATCACCTTTAAAGCGATACAAATGATTTTAGAGACACGCGATGGCTTAATTAAGGATAAAATTTCAGCAGTGGAGCTTGCCTATTTCTTACTGTTCTTCCCAACTGTATCTTCGGGACCTATCGATCGTTGGCGACGCTTTTCTAAAGATATGCATACAGTACCGTCTGGTCAAGACTATCAAAAGCTACTGTTAAGTGGGATCAATTATATATTTGTAGGCTTTTTATATAAATTTATTTTGGCTTATTTAATTTACAACTACACACTTATGTATTTACCAAATCATACGTATAACTATTTGACACCTTTTCAAGGGCAATTAGCGTATATGTATATGTATAGTTTTTATTTATTTTTCGATTTTGCGGGCTATAGTGCTTTCGCCGTTGGTGTCAGTCGCATTATGGGTATTCAAACGCCTATTAACTTTAACCGTCCATTCACAAGTCGAAATATTAAAGACTTCTGGAACCGCTGGCATATGAGCCTTTCATTCTGGTTCAGAGATTATGTCTATATGCGCTTTGTGCTTTGGATGACGAAGAAAAAATGGATTAAAAACAAATATGCAATTTCGTATCTTGGCTTCTTTTTACTCTTCTTTTTAATGGGGATTTGGCATGGATTGGAATGGCACTTTGTTGTCTACGGTCTCTACCATGCCTTGTTGATTATCAGCTTCGATAAATTTGAACGCTGGAATAAAAAGCATAAGTTTTGGCCGAAAAATAAATGGACACATGCAATCGGCGTGTTTATCACTTTTAATGCAATTTGCTTTGGCTTCTATATTTTTTCAGGAACATTATTTTAAACAACGGCTTGTTACGATGAATCATTGCTAAATAACACAGCCTATACAATAAAGGAGAATTATTATTATGGATAAACAACAAGTTTTAGAAATGTTAGTAGAGTTATGCGAGGACGATATTGTTTCAGAAAACCCAGATATCGATTTATTTGAAGAAGGACTTCTTGATTCATTCGGTACGATTAATTTATTAGTTGAAATTGAAAACCGCTTTGACATCTCAGTGCCAATTACTGATTTTAACCGTGAGGAATGGAACACGCCAAATCGTATTGCAGCGAAATTAGCTGAAAGACAATGATAAAGAAAGGCTTTTTATCACTTTTAATTGCGTTTGTTCTTTTTGCTGCCTTTTTATTCTTCCCTAACTCCTGGATCAAAGCTTGGATTTCAGATGAAGATGTAGAGCAGGTAAAAACCAGTATGTCTCCGTTAGTATTCCAAGGTATGTATTACCAGGAGCGGATGTTGCAGGAGCCTAATTCCTTGCCTTTATATGGCTCCTCAGAATTAAATCGTTTTGACCCCTTCCACCCTTATAATTATGCGCGAGCTACGGATGCCCCGTATACGCCGTTTATGATTGGGCGAGGAGGTATGCAGTCGATTACACACTTTTTAAACTTTGCTGCACAGGAGAACAATTTAAAGGATAAAAAAATTGTATTCATCATTTCTCCTCAATGGTTTACGAAAAATGGAATGGATGAATTACATTTTTCTCCTAACTATTCGATGTTGCATGCCTACGATTTAGCATACAATAAGGACATTGATGAAGAGCTTCGAATTCGAGCAATGAAACGGCTTTTAGAATTCGATACAGTAAGTCGAGATCAACTGTTAAAAACGATTTATGAGTATAAATTATCTGACGGGAAGAAAAGACCTGTCGTTGGACGCCTTGCCCTGATGGCTGGTCGTGTTCAAAAGGAAATGCTAGAGAAAAAAGATTTGTATTACTCCATTTTCCCGCGAGAGTCTCATAAATTAAAAAGTAATGACAAACTAGTAACGAATCAAACATTTGAACAACAATTGCAACATGCTGAGGAATATGGCGACAAACGTGTATCCAATGATTTAATGATTGAAAATAAATTTTATAAACGGCTTGTAAATTCGAATTTATCTAAGTTTGAAGGTATGCGAAAGGACGAAGATTATACGGATTCACCCGAATATGAGGATTTACAGTTAGTCATTGATGTGTTAAAGGATGCTGGTGCAAAGCCACTATTTATCTCTATTCCGGTCAATGGTCATTGGTATGACTACACGGAATACCCTGAGGAACGTCGACAAAAGTATTACGCAAAAATGGAGAAAATCTTAACGGATGCGAATGTTCCATATGTTGACTTCTCTGACCATGAATATGATCCGTATTTTATAATGGATACGATTCATATCGCATGGAAAGGCTGGGTATATGTAGACCAAGAGATAGACAAATATTGGGAACAGCAATAACAAGCATTGTACTCGTTTAACGAGCAAAGAGACAGTCTAACGTGTTCACCACGAAAGACTGTCTCTTTTTTATACTGTGCTTCTATCTAATGAAAAGAGTCTTAGTTCTTCTTCATCATTCGAAAGTTGGACTAAACTCTCAAACTTCAAACCTACTTTTTCGAGTAACTTTGCTGAAGCGTAATTATCTTGAGTTGTGATCGCTACAATACGCTTTAGTCCTAGTGTATCTAGACCATATGCTAATACTGCTGAAGCGGCTTCATAGGCGTATCCTTTTCCCCAATACGTAGGGAGAAAAGCGAAGCCAATATCCACATCTTCTAGCGCGTCTCTTTTAACTAGACCACAAATTCCAAGCGGGATATTATCTTCTTTTCTTTCAACTAAATAAAAACAGAAGCCAGATTTCTCATACATGTTAATTGAATTCAATATATATTCACGTGCATCCTCTACTGTTCTCACACCACGATCACCAATGAACTGCAGCCACGAAGGATCATTCACTAGCTCAAGGATAAAATCCGCATCCTCTGTTGTTTGTAAGCGAAGCGTGAGTCGTTCTGTTTCAAGAATTTTCATAGTTTCCACTTTCCTTTCAGTATTGTATTCTCCATTTTCTAACCTTTTTAACTATATAATAACGGACGAACTACTGCACTTGCATAGCTCTGATACTAGAAAAAGTAAATCCAATTTCTCTGGCTCATCTAAAGATGGATAAACGAAAAAAATGCATCCTTTCCGTTAAAAGCAGTACAAGGTTCACTTACAATATTTGCCGAATAATAATATATAAAATAAGTTGCCTTCATTAATAAAGGGCAGTCAATTCATAAAAGGCGAGGTTGATTTATTGAGAAAAATTTTTAGTATCGTATCAACATTACTTTTGTTATTGCTTTCAGGTTGTGCTAATCAAAAGGATACAGGGTTAGCGACTATTTCAATTAACACGGATTCTGAATATGTGACTACTTTTGAAGAATTACATTTAGGGATATTATTCGACTTTGATTTCAAATTAAATAATGCCGATAAAAATTGGGTTGACCTTTGGGTTGAAAGTTACAAAGATGGAAAACTGGAGTCTAAATCATTAATCGCACTTTCCTATGGGCTAAGTCCAAAGAAATTAGAGGAAGGTAATATAGGACTTGGCATCATCAATGCTGACGATAAATCTCTTGCTTTTCTTTATGGGCCAAGTGTTAAAGCAACTCCTCAGAAAATCGACAAATCTCAATCTGTTGCTAGTATTAGTGGATGGGAATATGCAATTGGAGATGAAACAGTAAAATTAGAATTAAATGAAACTTATTTACTGGGTGTATACAGAGAATCAAAAGGAAACTCTATACGAACATACGACTTACAGGACGAGAATGAAGTAAAAAAAATGATAGATGATGACCATCTTGTCTATTTATTAAAATTGAAAATAACTGAAAAGTAAACCTAATTTCAAGGGCATATAAGGTGCACTTTAATTATAGTAAGGGTTTTATCCTGCCAGAGCAGTTCTCTTAGGGACTCGCGCTCTTTTCTGCCCTACCTTCTTGGATAACCCGAGCAACAAAAAAATCGCCTCAAAAGTATTTGTATACCTTTGAGGCGATGTCCGTGAAGCTACTTAATAATAGCAGCTACCATGATTATTTTAAATTATAGAATGACTTTAAACCAAGGTATTCAGCTGTTGCACCAAGTTGATCTTCAATGCGAAGAAGTTGGTTGTATTTAGCTACGCGGTCTGTAGTGCTTGATTCATTTCAACTCAAACCTTGATTTATCAGCCTTTCTTGAACAATTCTCTGATTTATAAAGTTATGATATTGCATAGTTCACATACTACCGAATATTAATAATTCAATCCATGTTGTGTTAATTCACATTATAACAACGCTATTTATCATATAAGTCATATGTTAAATTGTGTTCTACATATTCTTTTTCTTCCTCGTCAGTCAATAAACGAGTTGCTTTTCCTGAATTTCTTGACTCGTCACCTCCTTGCATCTCCCAAATGGAATTGTGGTCATCAATTGCTTGAGAAAAATCACCTTTCGACCATCTCTCCAATATTGAAATGTAAAGTTCTTTATATTTATAATCGTTCATTTTGACAACAGCTAACAATCGGTCAACTTTAGCCTGTGTTATTTGCGTGTGACCCCATTTTACTTTAGCTTCAACTTTTTGATGAGACATGCTATGAATGGCTTCGTTCACTTTGTGCTCTATTAAATTATCAGGATATAACAATTCTTCTTTTGTAACAATTTTATCTTCAAGCGCTACTCCGTCATGTTCAACAGTTGCTTTTTCTTTTTCGGGAGCAGGTTTGTCTATTTGATTACTGAATTTGATGTAACCAAAAATCCCTCCAAAAATGACCAATACTGCAATGATAACAATTGCCGACTTTGTTTTTCTCTGCATATTATTAAACCTCACTTATAATTTGTATGTAATTATGCAATTTGGTTTATTTTATGTAATTAGTTTAATAATAACAGATTATTAAAATTAAGTTCAATGAGTACTGCTTATCCGCATGTATTATTAATACATCTGGTAGCTATTGTAATTATAAGTTTCTGTTGTTCTGCTTGAATAATTTTTAATCTGTAATTCGAATGTAAATTCTTTCAACAAGTCTTTAATGAGCACAAAAAAACCCCCAATCTATAAGTGTTTATCACACTTATAAATCAGAGGTTGAAACAATACATAAGTATTGCTAAATTTACTTAAATGTACAACATAGTTCAGCTTGCTCATAAAAGCCGTATATTACTAAGTTCAAAAGCATTTTCGCTCAAAAATATTACTTTTTAAGGTTATAGAAAGATTTTAAACCAAGGTACTCAGCTGTTGCACCAAGTTGATCTTCAATGCGAAGAAGTTGGTTGTATTTAGCTACGCGGTCTGTACGAGATGGAGCACCTGTTTTAATTTGACCAGCGTTTGTAGCCACTGCGATATCAGCAATAGTTGCATCCTCAGATTCACCAGAACGGTGTGAGATAACGGCTGTGTAACCAGCGCGTTTTGCCATTTCGATCGCTTCAAATGTTTCTGTTAACGTACCGATTTGGTTTACTTTGATAAGGATTGAATTGCCAACACCTTGCTCAATACCAGCTGTTAATTTTTTCGTATTTGTTACGAATAGATCGTCGCCTACTAATTGTACGCGAGCGCCAATGCGATCTGTTAATAATTTGTGTCCAGCCCAGTCGTTTTCGTCTAAGCCATCTTCAATTGAGATGATTGGGTATTTATTTGTAAGCTCTTCGTACCAGGCAACCATTTCTTCAGAAGTTTTGACAACACCTTCACCGTCTAAGTGATATTTGCCATCTTCTTTATTGAATAATTCAGATGAAGCAACGTCCATTGCAAGTTTTACTTCTTCACCTGGTTTATAGCCAGCTTTTTCGATTGCTTCTAAAATTACAGTAATGGCTTCTTCATTAGAACCAAGGTTTGGAGCGAATCCACCTTCATCACCTACAGCTGTATTATAGCCTTTAGCTTTAAGTACTGCTTTTAAGCTGTGGAAGATTTCAGCACCCATACGTAATGCATGACGGAATGATTCTGCGCCTACAGGCATTACCATGAATTCTTGAATATCTACGTTGTTGTCAGCGTGAGCGCCACCATTTATGATGTTCATCATTGGTACTGGTAGTTGTTTTGAGTTAAACCCACCAAGGTATTGATAAAGAGGTACATCTAAATAATCTGCCGCAGCATGTGCAACTGCCATCGATACACCTAGAATGGCGTTGGCACCTAATTTACCTTTGTTTTCTGTGCCATCTAGCTCGATTAAAGCTTTGTCGATCACTACTTGGTCAAGAACAGAATAGTTATCTTCTAACTCTTCTGCAATGATTGTGTTTACATTTTCAACTGCTTTTAATACACCTTTACCTAGGTAACGTGATTTGTCACCGTCGCGTAATTCTACTGCCTCGTATTCACCTGTAGATGCACCTGATGGCACGATAGCGCGACCAAAAGCGCCTGATTCTGTAAATACTTCAACTTCTACTGTTGGGTTCCCACGTGAGTCTAAAACTTCGCGCGCATAAATTTGTGTAATAAATGGCATAATTAATTCTCCTCTTTTTCAATTAATGATTGTCCTGTCATTTCAGAAGGTTGTGACACCTCTAATAATTCTAACATGGTAGGCGCCAAATCGGCTAAAATGCCACCATTTCTTAACATTAAATTTGGTTTTGTCACAATTACTGGAACAGGATTTGTTGTATGAGCTGTCATTGGCTCCCCTACTAAAGTAAGAACTTCATCAGAGTTACCATGGTCAGCTGTAATAATAGCTGCGCCACCTTTTGCAAGGAGTGCATCTACTACTTTACCAAGACATTCATCGACTACTTCAATGGCTTTAATCGTTGGCTCTAACATTCCACTATGCCCAACCATATCTGGGTTAGCGAAATTAAGTATGATCCCATCAAATTTATCAGCCGCAATCTCTGCAAGCAATGCTTCTGTTACCTCGTAGGCACTCATTTCAGGCTTTAGATCGTATGTTGCAACCTTTGGGGATGCAATTAAAATACGCTCTTCACCTTCAAATTTCTCCTCACGACCACCACTCATAAAGAATGTCACATGAGGATACTTTTCTGTTTCTGCAATACGAAGCTGTGTTTTACCATTAGAAGCTAGCACTTCGCCAATCGTATTTTTTAAGTTGTCGTTTACATAGGCAACTTGAGCATTTACTTCATCACTATAATGTGTGAATGACACAAATTTTAAATTTCGTGGATGTTTCGCTGATAAAGCAAAACCATCAAACTCACTATTAGTAAATACTTTTGACAGTTGAATGGCACGATCAGGACGGAAGTTAAAGAAAATAACAGCGTCGTTATCGTCAATCGTTGCCACTGGCTCCCCATGCTCTTGAATGCTAAATGGAATGACAAATTCATCTGTTACATCACGCTCATATGATTCTGCGACACCACTTCTTGCACTGTCAGCTGTTTGACCAACACCATCTACTAGTACATTGTAAGTAAGGGCTACACGATCCCAGCGTTTATCACGATCCATCGCATAGTAACGACCATGAACGGAAGCGAATTGACCTACGCCAATTTCCGCCATTTGTTTTTCTGTTTCTTCAACATATTCTAAAGCAGTTTTTGGCCCAACATCACGACCATCTAAGAAACCATGTACAAATACCTTGTCTAAACCTTGTTGTTTTGCAAGCTTTAATAGTGCAAACATATGCTCATAATGGCTATGTACGCCACCATCTGAAAGTAAGCCCATAACATGAAGCTTTGATTGATGTGCTTTAGCATGCGCTATTGCATCCAAAAATGCTGTATTCGTAAAGAAATCCCCTTCACGAATCGATTTGTTTAAGCGTGTTAAGCTTTGATAAACAATACGCCCAGCACCGATATTCAGATGTCCAACTTCAGAATTCCCCATTTGACCATCAGGTAAACCTACCGCTTCACCTGCTGCAGTTAATGTTGAGTGCGGGAACTCATTCCAAAAACGATCGAAATTAGGTTTGTTTGCTTGTGCTACTGCATTCCCGAAAGTTTCATCACGAAATGCAAAGCCATCTAAAATAATTAATGCTACTGGCTTTTTAGGCATTAGCTGCCGCCTCCAATAATGTTAAATAAGATTCTGGTTGTAAGCTTGCACCACCGACTAAAGCGCCGTCGATATGCTCTTTTGATAATAATTCCTGAATGTTTTCAGGTTTTACGCTACCGCCATATTGAATGCGTACTGCATCGGCTGTTTCAGCGTTATATAATTTTTGAACGACTGCACGAATTGCTCCGCATACTTGGTTAGCATCTTCTGCTGTAGCCGTTTTACCCGTACCAATTGCCCAAATCGGTTCATAGGCGATTACCATATGCTCCACTTCTTGTGCCTCAAAACCAGCAAGAGCCGCTGTAATTTGACGAGCAACCTTTTGTTCCGTAGTTCCCGCTTCACGTTCCTCAAGCGTTTCACCACAGCAAATAATTGGTACGATATTATGTGCAAGTGCTGCAGCAACCTTTTTATTGATTGCTTCATCTGTTTCATTATAGTATTCACGACGTTCAGAGTGTCCTAAAATAACATAGTCTACTTCCACACTTGCTAGCTGTGCTGGACTAATTTCTCCAGTGAATGCACCTTCGTTTTCATAATGCATCGTTTGTGCGCCAATGGCTAGCTCTGATTCACTAGCAACCTGCACAAGTGTAGGTAGATAAAGTGCTGGTGCGCAAACAACAGCGTCTACTTGATCGTTTGAAGGGAGTTTGTCCTGTACAGCATCGACAAACTGGATCGCCTCTTCAAATGTTTTATACATTTTCCAGTTACCTGCAATAATTGGTTTACGCATCGTTTTGCCTCCCAAATTGTATTATTTATCGTTTAATGCCACAATTCCTGGTAGCTCTTTACCTTCCATTAATTCAAGTGATGCACCGCCACCAGTTGAAATGTGGTCCATTTTATCGGCAACTTCAAATTTTTCGACTGCTGCTGCAGAATCTCCACCGCCGATCACTGTATAACCAGTTGTTGTTGCCATTGCGTCAGCTACAGTTTTTGTACCATTCGCAAATTTATCCATTTCAAAAACACCCATTGGTCCATTCCAAATAATTAGTTTAGAATCTTTAATAACCTCAGCATAATTCGCAGCTGTTTTCGGACCGATATCTAAGCCCATCCAATCGGCTGGAATCGCGTCTACATCAACAATTTTTGTTTCTGCATCTTTTGAAAATTCATTTGCGACAACTGCATCGACTGGCATATGTAATTGCACGCCTTTTTCTTTCGCTTTTTCAATAAAGGATTTTGCTAGGTTGATTTTATCTTCTTCTAATAAAGATTTACCGATATCGTAGCCTTGCGCTTTAATGAATGTGAATGATAGACCGCCACCGATAATTAGGTGATCTACCTTTTCTAATAAGCTTTCAATAACACCAATTTTATCTTTAACTTTGGCACCACCGATAATTGCTGTAAATGGTCGCTCTGGGTTAGATAATGCCTTACCTAGCACATCTAATTCCTTTTGCATAAGGAAACCAGAAACAGCTGGTATGTGCTTTGCAATTCCTTCTGTTGACGCATGTGCACGGTGAGCGGCACCAAACGCATCATTCACATAAACGTCCGCTAATTTTGCAAATTGCTCTGCTAATGCTGGATCATTTTTCTCTTCACCAGCGTGGAAGCGTACATTTTCAAGTAGAATCATGTCGCCATTTTGCATGTTTGCAACAGCTTCTTCTACTGCTTGACCAATAGACTCATCTAATTTAGTAACAGGTTTACCCATTAACTCAGCTAGACGAACGCCTACTGCAGTTAGGCGCATATCTTCTTTTACTTCACCTTTTGGACGTCCTAAGTGAGAAGTTAAAATTACTTTTGCACCTTGCTCAACCAAATATTCGATTGTAGGGATCGCTGCTCGAATACGTGTTTCGTCAGTAATCACACCATCTGCCATCGGTACATTAAAATCAACACGTACAAATACGCGCTTGCCTTTTACATCAATATCTTTCATCGTCTTCTTGTTTAACATGAAGAAACCCCCTTCAAAGTTTTTAGTCGTGAATTCCTTGGATTCACCCATCTTGGCTCCTCACATCATTCACTAACTTATACTGTATTAGATAAAATTATTCGGTCCGTCATCACCAAAATTAGGAATGGCATTTGTTAAAACGTATGCCACGTATATAAATTGATTGGAGTGCAGACTGGGCGACTCCTCGGGGATCAGCGTCACAGATGAGACCCTGGAGCGAGCATCGCGAGTGAAGCGGCTCATCGGACGCCCCCAGGAAGCTTTGCTCTGTGCGAAAGCGTAGTGCTAACGTAGCGTCAGCAACAAAGCGCCCTGTCGGAACGGAAATCAACCCCACTTTATGGTGAAGTACCCTTTTACTTGTTTTTAATAGTAGCAAAAGTCTTGTTCGATGTCTTGCATTAGCATAACCATTCATGAGAAAAGCACACTTACTTATATAACGTATAATAACGTATAAAAAAAGAGTAAGGGTAATATCCCTTACTCTCATTACCCTTGTATATTATATCTTTTAGATATTATAAAGGCTATACTTTTTGTGCGTAAAAAGCGGTATTATGTCACACTTTTTACTTCAAATGACGAATTATGATACTTATTTATGATCTAATCCTTTTTCTGCGATATATAAAGCTAAGTCCATTAATCGAGTAGAATAACCAATTTCGTTATCATACCATGCTAGAACCTTCACCATACTATTTTCTAATACCATTGTAGAAAGTCCATCTACAGTTGAAGAGTTATGGTTACCATTGTAGTCAATTGAAACTAATGGTAGTTCGTTATATCCTAAAATACCTTTAAGCTCGTTTTCTGAAGCTTCTTTTAATGCAGCATTAATGGATTCTTTTGTTACTTCTGATTTTAGCTCTACTACTAAGTCAACACACGACACGTTTGGTGTCGGTACACGCATAGAGAAGCCATCTAATTTACCTTTTAATTGAGGTAATACTTTTGAAACCGCTACTGCCGCTCCTGTTGTTGTTGGAATCATTGACACTGCACCAGCACGTGCGCGACGTGGATCAGAGTGCGGGAAGTCAAGGATACGTTGATCGTTTGTGTAAGAATGAATTGTCGTCATCATACCGCGCGCAATACCGAATTTTTCATCAAGTATTTTAGCTACTGGTGCTAGGCAGTTCGTTGTACAAGAAGCGTTTGAAATAACGTCATCTGTGTCTGGGTTGTAGTCCTCGTGGTTTACACCCATTACAAATGTCGGCATGTCGCCCTTCGCTGGAGCTGAAAGAATTGCTTTTTTAGCACCTGCTTGAATATGCTTGCCTACCTCTTCCATTGAGCGGAATCTACCTGTACATTCAAGTACTACATCTACACCTAGTTCACCCCAAGGTAAATTAGACGGATCTTTTTCAGCATAAACTCTAATATTTTGTCCATTTACTACAAAAGAATCGCCTTCTGCATAAACATCAGCATCGTAGATACCGTGTACTGAATCATATTTCAATAAGTGTGCAAGCTGACCTGCATCTGTTAGGTCATTTACTGCAACCACTTCAAATTCATCGTGTTTCAATGCTTCACGAAATACTAATCGTCCAATACGTCCAAATCCATTAATCGCTAATTTTAATGCCATTGTCAATTCCTCCAATAATGTTTAAATTATAGATTTTACTTTTATCCTCATTCAGCGTGTGTTATTACACCCGCTGAGCTACGAGTTACCTATTACTTTTTCCATCTCTAAAGATGGTGTATTCATTTATAAGAAGGTAATCCTTCAGCGATCGCTTTTGCAGCTGCCTCATCCGTTATAAAAATTGTTTGCTTTGGTGCTACCTTAAAGTACGATAGCATGGCCTTCACTTTTTGTTTACCGGCAGCAACCGCAATGACTTGCTTACTTCTTTGAACTTGCTCAAACTGAATACCGATTGTTCGAATTCGATGTACAATTTCGCCTTCTGCATTGAAATAATAGCCAAATGCTTCACTAACTGCTCCCTTTTCTTCGAGAATCCGCAAATCCTCAGGTGATGAATTACGACGAACAGCCATTTCCTCTGCCGAGCCAATACCATGAATGACACAATCTGCACGATCATAATAATCCATCATTTCAGTTACCATTGGCTCTGTTAACATCGCTTGATAAGCCTGCTCACTTAAATGCTCAGGTAAAAACAAGGTACGATATTGTGCATCCATCTGCATGGAGAAGGTCGAGACAAGTGTATTAGCTTGCATTTGCATTTCATGTCCAATGCCTCCACGTGCAGCAACAAATGTAATGTTGTGTGTATCAGCTGGATGTAAGAATTGCGTGATGGATGCAACCGACTTTCCACCCGTAACAGCTACTATCTGACCATCAAAACTTGTTGATATAAATTGAAGTGCCGCCTCTTTTCCAAGCAATGTTAATACCGTATCGTCTTCATTGTAATCACCTGGAACAACAATTACGCGCTGTAAGCCAAAATGATTTTCCAGTAATTTAGCTAGCTGTGTAAGACCAGACCATTCATAGACTAGTGCTCTTAGTTTTTCAATAACTACTTCACCGTCGTCTGTACATACCATACCCGATTTTAGAGAATCTAATAACCCTTGCTCACGTAAAATATCCGTTTCTTTACGAATTTCTCGTTCGGTCATTTTAAGTGAATCTGCAAGTGTTCGACGCCCAATTGGCTGCATTAGCTGAACTGTTTGCAAAATACGATATCTTGATTGAAGAAGCGGATATATTTCTGGAAGTAGCTTTTGCTGTGCCTCAGGTACAGATAACATATTCATCTACTCCCTTTTTGATAGTGATGGGTTAAATTTTGTCCCGCTATATAAAATTGTGTCCCACTTATGGTTTCATTATAATACGCATGAAAATAAAGAGCAAGTAAATGCTATGTATTGGCATAAAGAATTATTAAAATCATAGTGACCTATTTGCGCGTATGTTAGGGTTCATTGGAATGAGGATTCTTTAACTGGTGTCATAAAGTAGCCCTTCGGCACAACGAGGGGTTGATTTCCGTTCCGACTGGGCGCTTTGTTGCTGTCGCTTCGCTTTCGCACAGATAAAACATTTGCCGCTGACGCTTCGCTTTCGCGCAGAGC
>NZ_JBSSFD010000046.1:0-37698 GCF_054062295.1 Lysinibacillus sp. TE18511 | reverse complement strand
GGAGCGAGCAACGCGAGTGAAGCGGCTCATCGGACGCCCCCAGGAAAGCGCCCAGTCGGAACGGAAATCAACCACACGTTATGGTGATGAGCCATTTACTTGGAAGTGGGGATAAAAAATGTTTCCTGTTTTAAATACTGATCGATTAATGTTAAGAGAACTCAAAATTAATGATGCCCAAGCTATTTTAAATTGCTTTTCTAATCCTGATGTATTACGTCACTATGGGCAGAACCCATTGACAAGTTTGGATCAAGTGAAGCACATAATTAATAATTTTTCTAAGAACTATGATGAAAAACGTGGCATTAAATGGGGAATAGAATTAAAAGGGCAAGAAGGTATAATTGGTACTATTGGTTTTCAGGAATGGTCAACTGAGCATAGAAGAGCTGAAATAAGCTATGCACTTTTTCCTGAGAGTTGGGGAAAAGGGTATGCAATGGAAGCCGTTAATAGAGTTATCTCATTTGGCTTTCAAGAGATGGATTTAGTGCGTATTGGAGCAATTGTTTTTACTGAAAATGATGCTTCAAACAAGCTATTAACTAAAGTTGGTTTTGAAAAAGAAGGAATATTAAAAAAATATATGCATCAAAATCAAGTTCCATATGACACTTATATTTATTCTCTAATAAGATAAAGTCATCATAATTATTATTAACGACAAAGACCAAGCTTGATTTGGTCTTTTTTTACATCAATGTGAGTGGAAAAAATGATGAGGGAGGGAAACTCTTATGATTCTAGGGCCTCATTATATAGAAAGCTATCGGAAAGGAACAGTTGATGAGTTATACCAAAAATCGGAAATATATAATAGAAAATAAATTTCATATAGAGGTGGAATTATATGCCTAAAATTGACAATATGTTAGCAATTCTATGGATGCTTCGTTCAGGTGAAAAAATTACTGCAAAACAAATTTCAGAAAAGTTAGAGTTGAATATAAGGACTGTGTATCGTTATATTGATACAATTTCAACAAGTGGCGTACCTATAATTTCAGAACCAGGACATAACGGTGGATACACTTTATTGAACAATTTTATTGAGGCTCCTCTTTTTTTTGATTTTGAGGAGCAAACTTCACTATTTCACGCTGCTGTTTTTGCAGAAGAAGCCGGATATTATGGAGGTGAAGCACTAAATAGGGCCATTTCAAAACTAAGTAAATACTCAAATCAAGAGCAGGAAACAAAGATAAACCAACATTTAACTAGTCTTGAAGTAATAAGTCGATTAAGTTCACTCTCTATGGAACCTTTTTTGAAAGAGTTGGAGCAGGCCGTAGCTGATGGGTACTCAGTAAAAATTCTTTACCATAAAAGTGGCGAAAAGCAATTAAATGATAGATTGGTCGATCCGTACAGAATTATCTATTGGAATAATAAGTGGTATGTGATTGGATTTTGTCATCTTAGGAATGATATCCGTAGTTTTAGAGTAGATCGAATTGAAAGTCTAATGCTAACCGAAAATAAGTTTAACCGGCCAGAAAATTTTTCAGCACGTGACTTTTTTATAAAAAATCTTCTTCCAACTATAGAAGATAAGGAAGGGATTATTTCTTTGGTTATTAATGGGAATAAAAGTGTATTGGCTGATATTTGCCAACATTGGTTTTTAGGACATTATTTACAAGAACGGACTTCAAATCAAGCAGTTTTTCTTCTTGAAAAAGATATAATACATACATATGTACCTTATTTACTTTTACCGTACAATAAATCTATTAAAGTTATTGAGCCAATAAGTCTTAAGAAAAGACTTATAGAAGTTCTGTCGGAATTAATAAAATTTCATCAAGTATGATAACTTCCCTGACGTTAACTGTCAGGGAAGTTATCTTATAATAGCTATATCAATCGTGATTGGAGTGTTATTGGATGCAAACAAAAAAAGTTTTTCTATATGTATTTAATACAATGTCGGACTGGGAATATGGATATTTAATTGCTGAACTAAACTCAGGAAGATATTTCAAAAAAGATTTAGCACCTTTAAAGGTAATTACAGTAGGAGCTAATAAAGATATGATTACTACTATGGGAGGACTGAGCATAAAACCAGATATTTCCCTTGATGAATGTACTCTTGAGAGTAAAGATCTTTTAATTTTACCAGGAGGGACTACTTGGAGTGAAGTAATTCATCAACCTATCTTGGAAAGAATTGGCCAAGCTTTAAAGATTGGCACTATTGTTGCTGCAATTTGTGGTGCAACTGAGGGCCTCGCGAATATGGGATACTTAGATACTAGAAAGCATACAAGTAATAACTTAGAATATACTAAAATGGTATGTCCTAACTATAAAGGAGAAAAGTTCTATGAGTTGGGATCTGCGGTATCTGATGCGAATTTAGTTACTGCATCAGGAATAGCTCCTCTGGAATTTGCAATGGAGGTACTGAAAATAATAGATGTTTTTACACCAGATGCATTACATTCATGGTATAACCTAAATAAGACTCATAAACCTGAATACTTCTTCCAGTTAATGAATTCAATAAATAGATGAAGTAACTGAAAAGCTCAATTTCTCTATTTTGATTTGTAGAGAAGTTGGGCTTTTTAATTTGGAATTTTCTTATCGTTGTAATCCGCATTTTCCTGACGCTACCCCAATAAATAAAAAAGGTGATATTAGCTTAACATTTAGCGGCATATTTTTTGGCTAAATACAAATGCAATCCTATCCAAAACGAGGGTTTTTAAAAGCGCACTTGCTACGCAGGTGTTTTTTTGTGGGGGAAAAATAAAAAGGACTGGGAGTTTACCCCAATCCTACTTATACATTTCTGTAAACATATTTATCAAAGCGTTATTAATTTACCTCTCACTTAGCCCCAAAAGCATGTCGTAATATATACCAACTTGCTAAGTAAATAAGGGAGTTTATTATCTCAAAACGTTGAAATTTCACTGTTTTGAAGGTGTTGTGTGTTCAACTTGCACCTACATCATTTTACGTTTGGATAAATCATCGTCGCAGGATCCACGTACTCGTCAAACTGTTCCTCTGTCAGTAAACCTGTTGCAATTGCAGCTTCTTTCAATGTAGTGCCTTCTTTGTGAGCCTTTTTCGCGATTTTTGCTGCATTTTCATAACCGATATATGGATTTAATGCTGTTACAAGCATTAATGAATTTTGTAAATTATGGTCAAGCACTTCTTTATTTGCCTCAATTCCTTCAGCACAATGATCATTAAATGATTTCATAGTGTCTGCTAGTAGGCGAGTTGATTGTATGAAGTTATAAATAATTACTGGTTTGAAGACATTTAGCTCAAAATTACCTTGGGAGGCGGCAAAAGCAATTGTTGCGTCATTCCCAACAACCTGTGTGACAACCATTGTCATCGCTTCACTTTGCGTTGGATTCACTTTACCAGGCATAATGGATGAACCTGGTTCGTTTTCTGGAATTGTAATTTCACCAATACCAGAACGGGGGCCACTTGCTAACCAGCGTACATCATTGGCTATTTTCATTAAGTCAGCTGCAAGAGCCTTTAATGCGCCGTGTGCGACAACGGCTTCATCATGACTTGTTAGTGCATGGAATTTATTTGCTGCAGAAGTAAAATGTTTTCCTGTCAATTCACTAATTTCCGCTGCTACACGCTCACCAAATTCAGGATGTGCGTTAATACCAGTACCTACTGCTGTCCCACCAATTGCTAGTTCCTTCATATATTCGATATTTTGGATAATCATATGTTCAGATTTAGCAAGCATTGCAGCCCAGCCACTAATTTCTTGACCTAAAGTTAGTGGTGTTGCATCTTGTAAATGTGTACGTCCAATTTTAATAATATCTTTAAACTTCTCTGCTTTGTCATCAAGTGTTGCTTTTAGTAAGCGCAGACGAGGTAGTAAATAATCCTCAACTTTTAACACGGCAGCAATATGCAAAGCAGTAGGGAAAGTATCGTTTGAGCTTTGAGATTTGTTAACATCATCGTTAGGATGAATACGATCAGCCTCTCCAGCATTTTGTAAAATTTGGTTTGCTCGATGTGCAATTACTTCATTGACGTTCATATTTGACTGTGTACCACTACCAGTCTGCCAAACGACAAGAGGGAATTGATCATCCCATTGACCGTTTAATATTTCATCAGCTGCTTGCACAATTGCATTTGTTTTTATAGCTGAAAGCTTGCCTAGTTTACTATTGGCGATAGCAGCACTTTTCTTTAAAATTGCCATTGCTTGAATAAGCTCAATCGGCATTTGTTCTGTACCAATTTGGAAATTTTCTTTACTGCGCTGCGTTTGAGCACCCCAAATTTTATCTGCAGGTACTTTAATTTCACCCATAGTGTCTTTTTCAATACGATAATCCATGTCAAACAGCTCCTTTATTTATGTAACTCTTCTCTATCTAAATTAAAGTTAAAAAAACGGATATTCTTAGTCTGATGTAAGAATATCCGTTTGATACATGCTTATTTCAAAAAAAAGGGGGGATTCTGAATTAAGCAATTTGGAGAAAAGAAATAATCTATTGATAATGATAATTGTTATCAATTAAAAAGTCAATCATTTTGCTAGAATAAATTTAATGTGAATTGAGAATAGTTTGCAATTGATTATTTCTTATAATTCGATCCCCACTTTTAGCGTTGTTACATAAATCGAAAGGGGCTATCTCTTTTTCTTCCCAAGATCTTTAAGTGGTACTTTTTTAGGCAGTTTTTCAAAAATGATACGCACATGATAGTTGTTGTTGTCTATTTGAGCAACCTGAACAACTTTTGCTTTACGCCCTTTAATTTTTATGTTCTCTTCAACAGCAGGTAAACTTACAAGTAGCTGGCTTAAAACGGACGTTTTGTTTTCGTAAAAATGAGTTACAAACATATTTTTTCTCCTTATAACTTTTTTATTTTGCCTAGAAAAAAGCTTGATCTTTTAAAACTTAATAGAGTCAGGGGTGTTACAGGGGTATGAGCATGGTGAAGGTTTTACTCAATGTATGAAAAGGACCTTTTGTATAGAACAATTATGAATTTAAGGCAAGCTATTTGAATTTTGTACTTTTAATCGATAGAAGCTTAATGAAAAAAAGTAGTAATGAATGTAGTTTCGTTGTGATGAAGGCTTGTGAAAATCATCGCAATCCTTTATGAAGGCGTTCAGTAGTTTTTATTTGGGAAATTTTCGATTGTATATGCGGAAGTGGTGAAACGCTCAAGTAAATGCTCCAATACGGAATCGCTTCGGTAAGCTAGATTAAAAGCACGGTTTGAAGGGTTTACGGTAAGAAAAAGAGAGGTAAAAGAATGGGAATCACAAAAAAGTCAACGACGATTATTTTAGTAGCGTTTATTTCGCAAAGCCAGAAGCACATTAGAGAGTGACAAGGGTACACTCATTGTTTGACTATTAGTAGTTGTTAATGGGAAATTAGCAAGGGTGCTTGATAGAGCGGTTTTTTTGTACAATGTATTCTAAATGGGTAAATAAGGATAATCGGTCTTCTTCAATGTTTTTGCTGTATCGCTATTATATGGCATAATTTTATTATTTTTTATTGCAACTTTCGACATGTTTTTTATTTATTTCTCGGGAAATATTTCACAGGTTCTTATAGTATTAGTAAGGGATTTACATGCAATATATCGTATTTATACAACTAGGGATTCTATAGTGTTCAATGTTAATGATAATGGTGGGTTTATGATGAGTTGGAATATTCTGATTTTTATTTATTGCACTGCTTTCAGGGCACTTATTTCCTGTATCGTCATAAACTTTGGGTGAAAGGGCAGTTTCGTAGTAGCATAAGCGCGTTATAATAGTAGTAAGGGAGGAATCGAAATGTATTTAAAATCATGTAAGGTATTACAGGACAACATTGCGGATAAAGACCAGTATCCGTTTAACATACCGAGTTTGCAGGATTTACAGGAGCTAGAGTTTCCTACGAATGTGACCTTCTTTGTGGGGGAAAATGGCTCTGGGAAATCAACACTATTAGAGGCTATTGCGGATCGTTGTGATTTTAATACAGCGGGAGGCGGTCGCCAAAATTTATATGAAGTACATAAAGCAGAATCGTCACTTGGGGAATATATTCGTTTATCCTGGTGGCCGAAAATTTCAAATGGCTTTTTCCTTCGCTCAGAAACGTTTTATCAATTTGCGAGTCATATTGATTTATTAGAAAATCATCCAAATAAGTATGCTGCTTTTGGTGGCAAGTCGTTACATCATCAATCACATGGTGAGTCCTTTTTATCGTTATTTATGAATCGATTTAAAGGGAAGGCAATCTATTTATTGGATGAGCCAGAAGCGGCGTTGTCACCAACGAGACAGCTTAGCCTATTGAAAATTATGAAAGATTTAGAGCATGAGGCACAGTTTATTATTGCCACACACTCACCCATTTTACTTGGCTATCCAAAAGCTACTATCTACAGTTTTGATAATGGGGAAATTGAGTCTATTCGCTATCAGGATACGATCCATTACATTGTCACAAAACGTTTTTTAAGCGCACCGGAAACTATTTTTTCAGAGTTATTTGATGAAGAGAGAGAATCATAAATCAACGAAAAGGCTTAGTCATCCGAGAAATTTGATTGGATAAAATGGAACAGTCAATCGATTTACTTAATTATAACTGCCCGGGTCCAAAAGAAAACTGCCTATGTGAACAAATGATTTCCTAATTCAGGAAATAACTCTCCGCTGAAATCGTCCCTATATAAACAGATTGGGGATACAAATGGATGAGGCTGGGAAGTTAGAAAGTAAGAAAGTATATAAAAAGCTTTTCTAGTGCTATTTATTTGGATTTTGTTTTTTGCTGGTATTATTGGTTACGCTATTTATTGGTTATTTTTTGATTGGAGTAGATTTAAACAAGAGCTGATTGCTGAATCTACATCACCACAAGGAACTTATACTGTAAAAGCTTACGTTTCAGATGCTGGAGCGACGACTTCTTCTACAGTGTTGGGAGAATTAGTTTTCAATCATGAGAAGAGAAAGTCCAAGAAAATATATTGGCAATATAGAGAAAGTGAAGCATACATTTACTGGGCGACGATGATACGGTAAGTATTAATGGCTTGACGGTGGATTTGCCTGATGAAACATATGATTATAGAGAAAATGAGTAGCCATAACCATTGCGGTTATGGCTTATTTTTGAGTTAGCCAAGCTTTTTTTAGCAGATCTACACCGAGTATGATCTCCTCCATTTTTAACTTACTAAAGCCTAATTGTACAATTGGTTCAGAGCTAGGCTGTTGTAGAAAATAGGGGCTCGTAGGATAGACTTTGACTCCGTATTGCTGTGCATTCTGAATGAGCTGCTCTTCTGAAAGTTGTGTATGCACCTTCACCAATATATATAACCCAGATTGCTCTCCTAATATCGTAATTTTTTCTCCGAATTGCTTGTTAAGCTCATCTACAAGGCCGTTTATTTTATGTTTATAGGTGATACGCATTCTTTTAATATGTCGTGTCCATTCACCCTGTGCCATGAATGTGGCCATTGTGAGTTGATGTAAAGACGAAGCATTATGTTCAAATTGAGCAAAGCGTTCCTTATATGAATGAACAAGTGCTTTCGGTAGCACCATATAGCTCAAACGAATGGCTGGTAAAAATGATTTTGAAAATGTCCCCATATAGATAACACGTGACTTATCAATAGAGGCGAGAGCAGGAAATGGTTGCTGTGTATATCGAAATTCACTGTCATAATCATCCTCTAAAATATAGCCATCAACATTTTTTGCCCATTGAATTAACGTTTGTCGTTGTTGAATGCTCATGGAAACACCATACGGAAAATGATGGGATGGTGTGACATACATTAAGCGCGAATAGAAATGTGCTATCTGCTGTAGCTGTGCACCGTTTTCTAACACTTGTAATGTCTCTATTTCAAAGCCTTGCAACTTAAATGCCTCTCGTGCACCGTTGTAACCTGGGTCCTCCAAAATAATACTTGTAAAGTCCTGTTTTAACAGAAAGCCTAGATAAATTAACATTTGTTGCGTACTACTACCGATAATAATGTCCTCTGCATTGACATGAACACCGCGTGCTTGTAGCAAATAATGCACAAGCTGTTCTTTTAAAAGTGGTTCACCGAAAGGGTCGCCATATTCATAGCAATTTTTAAAAGGTAAAACTTGATTGGCTATTTGTCTCCATGCTTTCAAGGGGAAATGCTGTTGATCGACAGCACCAGCTCGAAAGTCAATGATGATATCTTCACGATTGTTTGCTTTTTGAATAAGGTTTGGACGTTCCTCATCATGTAAAAAAACTTGCTCAATTTCATTAACGAAATAACCTTTCCGTCCTTCACCACGTATGTATCCTTCCGCTACGAGCTGTTCATAAGCAGTCAATGTTGTATTCCGACTGACATGTAAAGTATCGGCAAGCCTTCGAATAGAAGGGAGCGTATCATTCGTTGTCAACCTCCCTTGCTCAATTAACGATTTGATTTGCTGGTAAATTTGTTTATATTTTGGCTCTTCATTCGTCAATAAAAAAATAAAATCATCCATATAGGACCTCCTTGACATGTTGAAATATTTGAAACTGTTTCTTTTTAGATGTCAAATTGTTTTTTATCATAATACAAGAATTACATAAAAATAGAAATGGAGATGGATCAATGGAAATTATCGCAGTAACATTAGCAATAGTAGGAGATGTGGTGCCATTATTTAATGCATATCGTGAATTTTATGGTCAACAATCCGACTTAGAACAAGCAGAGCACTTTCTAACGGAGCGTTTAAAGAAAGAGGAATCGATTATTTTTCTAGCTTATGTAAATGAACAGCCAGTTGGGTTTGTTCAGTTATATCCTGTTTTTTCATCTGTAGCGATGAAAAAGGCATTTATTTTGAACGATTTATATGTGGCTGAACATGCCAGGAAACAAGGAGTAGCACAGGGCTTATTTGAACAGTGTTATTCGTACTGTATGAAGGAAGATGCTCGTTATGTCGCTTTAGAAACGGCGACGGATAACATCCATGCACAAAAGCTCTATGAAAAGCTCGGAATGAACATAGATCATGGAGTATTTCACTATATCAAATATTGGTAATAGAGGGCAGGGCGGAAAAATGACTATTAAACAATTAACAACACAAGAAGAATGGGTTGAAGCATATGCCATAATGGTTCAACTCCGCAGAGAATTGACGTTAGAAAATTATCTTCAATTATTAGGAGAAATGATGAAGGATGGTTATAGCTTGTTTGCATTATACAAAAACAAGGAAATGGTTGCAGTAGCCGGTGTAAGTTGGCGCATTAACTTTTACAATAAACGTCATATTTTTGTTTATGATTTAGTAACGCATGAGGCTTATCGTTCAAGAGGCTATGGTGAGAAATTATTAGCATATATTCATCAATGGGGTAAAGAAAACGGCGCACACTATATTGCTTTAGAGTCAGGAGTTCAAAGAAATAATGCACACCGCTTTTATGAGGAGCGATTAGGATATGAAAAATGGTGTCATTCTTTTCGCAAAGAATTATGATTGCTAATTTTAAATTGAACGAAATCTGAATATAGAATGAAAGCAGCGGCTAGTAGAATATTTCTAGTCGCATTTTTGGGGGAGAGAAATCGTTAAATGAATCTTGATATTAAGTCTGCGGTTTAATATGCTTAACATGAAGAAGGACAGCAATATTGACTACCGGCGATTTTCGAACATCAATCGGCGCAATTGGAGCGTAAACCGGTGGAAAAGCGTGAGTTAGCTGCGGAACAGGAGAGTTTGCCGGCGGAAAAGAGTGAGTTAGCGGCAGAATTGGAGAATTTACCGGCGGAAAAGCGTGAGTTAGCGGCGGGACTGGAGAGTTTACCGGCGGAAAAGCGTGAGTTAACGGTGGAACTGGAGAGTTTGCCGGTGGAAAAGCGTGAGTTAGCGGCGGAACAGGAGAGTTTGCCGGCGGAAAAGCGTGAGTTAGCGGCGGAATTGGAGAGTTTACCGGTGGAAAAGCGTGAGTTAGCGGCGGGACTGGAGAGTTTACCGGCGCAACAGGAACGAAAACCGGCGGAAAAGCAGGAACCACCGTCGAAATTCGAACATCAACCATTGAAAAGGATCTTTTAACAAGTGCTAGTCATTCTACATGTAAAGCTTCATAAAACAGGAGGGAAAATCATGGTTATGGAAAGTGCAATAAATGCAATTATTCAGGTCATTTTATTTTCACTTATACCGTTTGTTTGGTGGTTTTTTACAGCGAAAAAGGAACTATCATTTTTAAAATGGCTCGGCATCAAAAAGCCTGTCATTGAAAATAAAGTTACTTATTTTGCGTGGTTTCTAGTCATTATTGTTTTAATGTTCGTACCAATTAATACAATTATCTTTTTCTATATAGACAGTTCACTATTAGCTTCAAATCGTTTTACAGGACTTGGTTTTTCGGCGCTCGTACCAGCACTATTCTATGCAATTGTACAAACAGGGTTATCAGAGGAGCTGTTTTTCCGAGGTTTTTTAATGAAAAGATTCATGCATAAGTTTGGTTTTCAAATAGGGAATATCATGCAAAGTTTACTATTTGGCACAATACATGGATTGATGCTGTTTTCTTTTATTCCTTTTGGAGGTGTTGTGTTAGTTGTTATGGCTACTGCGTTGGCAGGTTATTTAATGGGATGGATCAATGAACAAAAATCCAATGGCTCCATAATAACGAGTTGGGGCATACATGGCATTACCAATCTGATTGCCTCCTTTGTCGCAATGTTTAATGTGCTCTAAAGACCAGAACCAATTTGCATTAAATCGTTTTCGATTGCATAATAGCTAAAGGTGTTTGAATGAAATTGATTGAGAACATTGCAAAAGGATGCTTAATTGTTGGTTTTTTATTACTTGGAGGGCGTATTCTCACTGCAATATGCCATTATTATAATATAGCATTTACGACTTTTTTTGTTGATTATCATGTCGTTTCACTAGCTATACTATTAATAGGTATTTTAGGAGTTGAGATACGCAATAGACGCAAAAGGAAAGGACGAGTATACATGACGGAGTGGCCAAAGGGAGTAGCAAAGCCAGCTATACGTGCATTAAATGCGGTGGGATATACTCAAATAGAGCAATTGGAAAAAATTGATCTTTCAACATTGAAAAATTTACATGGGATGGGACCAAAAGCGCTAGCGGCCATTGAAACAGCACTGAATGAAAGTAGGAAGCACAGTGAATAAGCTGACATTATTTTTGTTGACAATGGTCGTCTATTATATTTTCGTTGTTTTTGTTATTAGCAAGCTATTTATTATCCCTATCATGAAGTTTATGGCACTTGTATTCTTCCTGGGAGCAGGCTTTATTTTTTCTCGAAAGATCCGAAAGAGATTACAATAGGAGGAGTTATGAAAATCGTAAAACTTAGTATATTTTATTTGATCATTATCATGCTAGCAATAGGGCTATCACTAGCAGGAGTTCGTTTATCCTTGTCACTTGGTATTTTTGCGCTAGTTGCTATCGCCATGGTTTACAGATATATACATATTTTATACCGCACAAATAATATGAAGTTAGTTGATGTACTAGTAAAAGATCGCAAAAAAGAACCCTTTTTTGCCTACCTTTTTGCAGTTGCTTACGGTACAAGAGAAGACCAGTTACGTTCACTAGATGTAGTCATTGCAAAGTATAAGCAGCCAGCCATGAAATATAATTATCAATTTTTGAAGTCGATTATGGAAAATAATTTAGAGGAAGCTAAGGATGCGGCTGATAAAATAAATAAAGAGCCATTAACAAGCTATGCAAAATGTTATATCGCCGCACTTGAGGGGCGAACAACAGATATGCGAAGTGAACAGCTTACTCAGCCTTGGATGCAGCCTGCCGTTGAAGCGGTTTATGCGCATAAAATGAAAAATGAAACAGCCTTTCAGCAATTTGCCCAAGAAAGTATGGAAGTGGCTCGAGGTGTACAAAAATATGCGTTAATACATACGTTTGAAGAGATGAAAAAGGATATGTAAAAATTTTGGCTACTTGATACTATTTGTGTCAGGTAGTTTTTCTTTTCATATGTGGCTAGTCGTTGAGGGACATGTAATATTAGGGATTGAAAGAAGTTGTTTATTTGGATATTTATACCATAAATTGTGGTATAATAACAATAAGCATGAAACGAATATAGGAGTGAATGAAGTGAAATCGAATTTATTCCTTACAATTGTTGTTAGCCGTTATCGTATCCATGCGATAACGGCTAACTGACCTGCGTCATGTTGTTGCCGCTGCCGCTTCGCTTTCGCACAAAAAACATCTGCAGGCCTAAGCACAAAGCCGATTCCGGACGCAATTATCCCAGGCATAATTGATTTCTCGCCTACACGTTCTGTACAGCTGTAACTATTTGACCTTATTTATCTTTCTTGCCCAACATAATACCCCGTACGATGCCCATGATAAATATAGTACTTACTACAAATAGAAATAAATAAGCATGCCATTGCTGTAAAATTCGATCATGGCCTAAAGCAACTGTTAAGTCATTGAAAAGGGAATATGTAAAGTACAATAGAATACTATTTTTGATAAGACAAAAGGTAATAATTCCGTTTTGTCGTTGGGTATGAGATAGAGTAGGCTTATTTTTTCGTAGTATAGGATAAGCTGCTTTCATCTCTAAGTAGTGTAAAAGTAAAAATAGCATGAAGCCGATAAAGGGTAAATAAAAAATAGCGATTTTCGGGCCAAATTGTGCATGTTCACTCTTAAAGCTTTGTAAAATTGGTATAGATGCAGGGAGCTTATTGTATTGGATAAGCGTTGCTGTCATGCCAGCAATAAAAATGGTTGCGACTATTAGTGTAAGCTGCTTACAGAAACGCGGTGTAGGTGTTTTTTGTTGTTCAGGCATCGATTCACCTCATTTTTCTTCTTAAAAAAAGCATTCTGTTATACTGTATCATAGAATAACATCATGTGTGTCATAGAAAGAAGGATTACATGGAATACTTGTTGTTTTTAGTCATTGGAATCGCTGGAAACGTCATTGGAACGTTAGTTGGTGGCGGGGGTTTAATTACCTTACCGACAATGATGTTAATGGGAGTACCCGTTCATTCAGCGATAGGGGCAAATAAGGTTTCGAATATGGTCAGTGCCTTTTCAAGCTTCTACACGATTTTTAGAAGAAAAGAATTATTATGGTCAGAAATGCGTTCTGTATTACTCGTTTCTCTAGTTGGCGGTACCCTTGGCGGACTATTTGCATCGTTCATCAGTAGTCAAACACTCACACTTATTGCCATTATTTTATTAGGTTTTGCACTTATAATGTCCTTTATAGGTGGGGCTGAATTTGGAGAAAAGGAAAGTTTTACAATGAATCGCAAAAACGGCCCGATCCTTCTTGCTGTAGGTTTTTATGATGGGTTGTTCGGTCCTGGTAGCAGTACGTTGGCACTTTATACATATGCTCATGAGAAAATCTCCTATTTGAAAGCTGTAGGTTTGTCGCGTGTAGGTGTTTTTGCGATGTGCTCAGGAGCAGCTATTACGTATATTGCTACAGGTAAGATAGAATGGCCGCTGACATTCGTATTAATGATCGGTTCTGTCATTGGTGCGCAAATAGGCATTATCCTTGCAAGGAAGGTCAAGGCAAATCAAGTAAAGCTATTACTTCGTATTGTGACAATTGTACTGATCCTGCAGCTTGTCTATGATTTTATCAAACAGTTATAAGGAGGCGATATTCATGTTTGAAATCACACCTTATCCATCTTTTTCGTGGTCATTGTCACGTCATAAAACGTTAACAAGCTGTGCGCGAAAATATGGCTATGAATACTATTTTTCTCATAACGGCTGGCTTAGTTACAATGTGGAGCCCTATCATCAACATGTCTATCGCTTAAAGAAGCTACAATCCATGCCGATTTTATTTGGGCAAATTGTCCATCATTTAATAGAGCAATCGATCAATGATTATTTACAAACAGGCAAAGTGCCGACTTTGGATGAGTTAGTAAATCGTGCGCGTGGGCAACTTAATGCGGCTTTTATTGATTCTACACGCCATGTAGATTTATGGAGACATAAGCCTAATAAATTTTATATGATGCAGGAAATTTATTATGTAGGGAAGCTAAATCCTGAACTTATACAAGATTATAAGGAGCGACTGGCGGCTGTATTTGAAAACTTTCTAAACAGTGAGACGTTTCAGCAAATTACTGCACAAAAAGGCTCCCTACGAATCGGTGAGCCTGAACAATTTCGCTTCATGAAAATTGAAGGTATTCAGGTTTTCGTCGTAATGGATTTTCATTATTATGATGAAATAGCTGACAAGTGGATTATTATCGACTGGAAGACAGGCGGGGAGTCTGATGATGATCGCCAGCAATTAGCACTCTATGCTTACTATGTTCAGCAGAAATACCGTGTAGCTCTTGAGCAGATTGATGTCTATAATGAATATTTACTGACTGGTAAACGAAAAAAATATTCATTTACTGCATTTGATATGGATAATATTTTACATACGTTTCAGCGGAGTGTGCTGGAAATGAAAAAATATCAAGCCGATATTTTCTCCAATGAACCAGTGGACGTTGAGGATTTTGAGCAAACCCTTGAAAAATGGCACTGCAAAGGGTGTAATTTTAAAGAATTATGTGCTCAGAAATGAATTGGAAAATGGAGAAGGAGACCAAAAAGAGACTATTTAATTATTTTCTGTGACCTAATTGCACTTGAATTATTTTAATATTCCATAAGAATGATGAAGTGCATGAAAGCTAATTTTCTTAGCCCTACTTTAGGAGGGAGTACGCCTTACAAGAGCTACTGAATAAAGATTAACAGAAGGAAGATAATATTTAATGACAAATCTAATGTATGCATTTTGTTTAATCGTATGGGGTCTTAATTTTATTGCCGTGAAAATTCAAGGGACACCAGTAAGTTTAGAATTATCATTGACCTATAGGCTAGTTATGACTGCAATTTTATTTACTGTTCTAGTTTTGTTTCTCAAACCAAAAGGGAAACCGAAAAGTAAAGATATACCATTTATAGTTGTCTTTGGTGTGTGTAACTTTGCTTTAAGCTATTTATGCCTATATTACGCAACCATATTAAGCTCAGCTGCCATTGTAACATTAATCTTTTCATTGAAAGTGATTTTGACGCCACTAGCTCTTCGGATTTTTTTAAAAGAGGAACTACATCCACGTGTTTTATTTGGGGGAGTACTAGGGGTATTTGGTGTATGCGTTTTAATTTATCCTACTTTAAGTAATTTTTCTGGCTTAGATGATTTAAAAGGCATAATGATAGCTCTTTTAGGTACAGTACTTACAGCAATTGGTGATGCCAGTTCTGCAAGGAATGCCAAAGTAAAGATTGATCCAATCTATGCAAATGCTATTGGATTTGCTGTAGGAAGTATATTAATGTCAATCATTGTATTGCTGCAAGGGCAAAAAATTATGATTCCTATATCAATCACATATATTTCTGCTTTATTATACTTAACATTGATCGCATCTTTCCTAGCATGGCTATTTTATTTAAAGCTTGTTGAAAGAATAGGCGGTGCAAAAAGTGGCTACATGGTGGCGTTATTTCCGGTAATTGGAGGTATTGCTTCTGTTCTAATTGGTGAATCACCTCTTTCAATATATTTGGTAATCGGATGTCTATCTAGTTGTATAGGTGCTGCTATAGCTTTAGGCTTTAGAATTCCAAGGAGAATTTATACGCCTGCTAATTAGGAGAAACAGCCAAAGTTGTGAAAGCTCTACAAGGTCTGAATATAGGGATGTATTGATTTCCATTTTATATTAAAAATTATAAGGTGCTGCTCTATCGTCACAAAGACAATAGTGACAGCACCTAGTTCATATTTAGTGGAAATATTTGTCGACACGCTGAAGTACTTCATCAGCAGAAAGTCCATTAGCATCAATAACAGGTCCCGCCAAAACAGGATCACTAATGCCCATAATATCTCTGTCTTGCCCAGTGATTACACAGGCATCACATTTTTTTGCATCTTCTTCAGTACGAAGTTGAATAACTTCATAACCTTTTGCCTTTAAAGCGTCTTCAACGTTTGTTAATGATTGTTCCACACCAATTATTCTAGACATTATTCTTCCACCTCCTATATGTAATGTGTCATATAGGATTGCTATTTATTCACTTAATTCGCATTTTGTTAAACATCAATGGATTATTAACAATAACTAAAAGTGATCAACAGTTATGACGGGTAAGACAAATCGCTTAAATCAAAATCAAAAAATGGTATTTAAAAATATGGCGTCGAAATATAAGACCAAGATAGCGCTCATGATTAAAAATTCACATAACAATCTTCATCTCCGTCTGGGTCAAAATATCGGAAATCTCTTATTCCGTGTTTTTCCAGTAAGTATTCTTTTACTATTTCTATACCTTTACCGAAAATAGGAAATGGAGAGCTTCCGAATCTAATAATATGGGATTCTTCTTCATCTTTATCATCATAGTGAAAATCGACATTCCATCCTGTTTAACAAATCAAATAAGTTCCATCGTCTCTTAGTCCCGTTCAGTTATTGCTTCAATGAAAAATATATAATCTAATAGATAAGGGGAGTAATAATATCATTTTTGAATTTGATTTTTGCCATATCTAGGTAATTTTTATGGATAGTAAGATGCTTAAGTACAGAGAGGTGAAATGAATTGTTTGAAATAAAATATGAAATCTTTAGGAGGATGTAGAAGAATTAAGAGTTATGGATATGTTGACATTTGATAAAGAATACAACCAAATTTATGGTTCTTTTACCTTAACATTCGGAGGACACGATTTTATTCCGTACCCGCCTGATCATATCCCGTTGTCAGCTAAAAGACTTTATTCTGAACTGATTCTTACTTACTTTGAATTATTAAATGAGGCTGTTACATTATAGATCATCACCATTATATCGCTATAAAATATATAGAAAATAACTCTACTTGGTTAGAATTACAGGTTGAAAAAGATTGCATCAAAGTAAGTGAATTGGAATGTGAAATAGGACCTTCATGGAATAGTCTTATTTGCACAGAGGAAAAATACTTTACAGATGCTAAATTTGGATCCTTTCATGATATCACGATGTTAAAAGAACAGTTTGAGAATGAAGTGAAGGAAAAGACTCAAATGTTTATTGAAGAAATAAAGTGTATGAATCCAATGATAGTAGAATCGAAATTTTTTAAGCGTATTTTTTATTATTCCGCTAAGATGCTTTAGTCGAGTAACCAAAAGAAAGGGGGTATCTCAAAAGCCATTTTACAATGACTTCTGAAATACCCCAAATACCATTACTTATTGAGCAAGATATTCTTGGCCGTTAATTGTTACTTTAGAAGCGGAGATTAGAGTGTCTTTATTTGCTTCAAAATATGGGTCTAAAATTTTGTAAAATGCTTCCCATTTTTCCTGAGCTTTTTCAACATCCTCTTTTTTATCAAGGGCTAAAGCTTCTTCATAAAGTGATTTTAATTGCTTTTGATCCGCTTCACTGATTTTAAATTCGAAGTCAGACATGTATTCTTCAAATGTTACTGGTTTGATGAACTCGCTAATAATTTGATCGAATTCACCCCATAGTTTTTCAGACAACTCCGTATTTTCCTCTTTATCTGCTTTTAGAATATTTTCATAGATAGGTTTTAGTTTGGCTAAAGTTTCAGTAGGGATATCTAATTCCAAGCCTTCCATGAACTCTTCAAAAGTTTGTGGTGGATATAGTTCATCTAAATATGGTTGAAGGATTTTATAAAATTCATCCATTTTTTCAGAAGCTTTTTCATCATCACCGTTTTTTAGGAGCTTTACCCATTCTGCATAAATAGGTTTAAGCTGTGTAATATCGTTTTCTTTAATAACGATATTTTTCTCTTTAAACCCGAAATCTTCTATATACTCTTCAAAAGTTTGTGGCTGCCAATTAGCCAAAATATAAGGTTTTGCAATTTTATACATTTCTTCGTGAATCTTTTCTATTTCTTCATATTTCTTTTCAATCTCTTCTTCAGTCGCTTCTTTTTCTATTTCAGCAGACACTTCTTTTTCTAACTTCTTGATGTCATTAAACATTTTTTCTAATTTTGTTAAATCTTCTTTAGTTACCTCTTTAGGCAATTCTTTTTTAAAAACTTCAAACGTGTAGAAGTCTGAATAACTCTCTACAACACTACCTTCTACAGAAATTTCCTGTCCTTCTACTAAGTTCATTTTTTCTAGCTGTTCGGCAGAAAATTTATAGAAACTGATAAAGTAATTTTTACCATCATTTCCTTTAAGGTTCATTCCATCGCCGTAGATGTCTTTAATTGTTCCTGTAATTTTGTGTTCAAGTTGAACAGTAATACTACTACTACTATTTGTTGTTTTTATTTCTTCAGCTCCTGCTGAAAGTGGTGTCAGAACAGCAATTCCTATTGTTAGTGCAGATGCAAGCATCCAAGTTTTTTTAATTGGTTTGTTCATATTTATTTCTCCTTTTATTTTTAAAATTGGTTGTTACCAATAATTAGACGATTTACCATTTGAAAAAGTTCGTCGTTTTAGAAAAAAAGTTAAAAAGTAAAAAAGGTGAGTGGATGAAAAGACATATTTCATGATTGGTGCTTTAATAGTTGTAGAACAAAAAAGCTTAAGCATTCTAATTTAAGTACAGACTTCATCATAAAGTCTGAGGCATAACGAAATTCAGGCATTCATTGTAGAGACTTTATATTTGACAGGTGGTGTGAACATGGGAGTCGCTGAAGTATTAACAATTGTCTTGGTCGTATTAAAGCTTACAGGTGTTATTGCATGGTCTTGGTGGTTAGTGCTATTACCAGCAATCATTTCCTTCAGTATTTACATATTAATTTTCGTGATAAAGCTAATAACGGTCATAATTACTGCGGTAGCTGTGAAAAAACGTAAAGAGGTGTAGTGAAAGGGGATAAAGGACATTGATTAAAGCGGTAATATTTGATTTAGATGGAACATTGTTAGATCGTGATCGTTCTGTACGTTTATTCATTGACCAACAGTACGAGCGATTAAAGCCACATCTGTCACATATTTTAAAGGAGACGTATGTTCATCGCTTTATTGAGTTAGACAATGGAGGCTACGTATGGAAAGACACAGTTTATAAGCAAATGGTTGAAGAATTTTCTATTGAGCTTTCTCCAGAAGCATTGTTAGAGGATTATTTACAACAATTTAAACATCACAGTGTTCCATTTGAAAACTTGCATAGTATGTTACACAATTTGAAAAAGCAAGGCTTCAAACTTGGCATCATTACAAATGGTTGTGGGCAATTTCAATTAGACAATATACGGGCATTAGGGATTGAAGATCATTTTGACGTGATTCTTATTTCTGAATGGGAAGGCATTAAAAAGCCGAATGTTGAAATATTTCATCGAGCACTATCCAAACTAGGGGTGTCAGCAAACGAAAGTATGTACATAGGAGATCATCCTTTCAATGATGTGGAAGCAGCTAAAAAAGTAGGAATGGTGGCTATTTGGAAAAGAAATGATGGATGGCAAAGTGTTGAAGCGGATTACATCATTGATCATTTAATTGAAATTCAAGACATTTTAAAAGTTTTGTAGGCAACCCAAGGCGTTTATCCTGGTAGCAAAGTATATAGAGAGGATGGATAAAAATAGTTGATCAACACACTTGATATGAAATATATGACTATTAAACTATTTGATATAGGCGGTAGATTTAGTGAAAAAGCTTGTAATTACATATGAAATTTTTATGATTGTTTTAATCCTTATCTCGGTAGCCCTGGCTCTCATGTTTGATAAACGATTTGTAATTTTTCAACAAACTATTTGGTTCATTTTCGTAGTGGATTACATTGCTCGTTTTGCACGAGCAGAAAACAAGTGGCACTATGTTAAGAAACATCCCTTAGAGTTAGTAGCTTTAATTCCTTTCGATTCCCTTTTAAGAGCAGCTAGACTCGTACGTATATTTAAAGTTCTTCAATTGCTTGGTATTAGTTCACGTTATTTAAAACCGTATTATGCGGTGTTAAGAACGAATGGATTAGACACAGCTTTCAAGTTTGGTGTCGCAATGTTATTTCTCATACCAATCCCGATTGCTATAGTTGAACCGGCGATTGAAACTTACGCTGAAGCGTTGTGGTGGGGTTTGATTACAATTACTACAGTTGGATATGGAGATATTGCGCCTGTTACCGTAGTAGGTCGATTAATGGCTGCTGTATTATTAATGGTAGGGCTTGGGATTATCGCTATATTCACATCTGCAGTGACTAATTATTTTAGTAATAAACCTAAAGATTCTCGAGATAAGCAAGTTATGAAAGTAATTCAGTCGATTGATGAGATTGAAGACATAACAAAAGAGGATATTGAGTTTATCCAGTTATTCTTGAAAAGGAAATTATGACTATACGCGAAAGGGTTACTCATCGGAAGCACCTATAGAGTCATACTTTATTTAATAAGACACCTCAATTCAACACGAAAAACAGCTGATAAACATATTTCAGCTGTTTTTTGAGTATGTAAGATAGTAAAGCATTTTTATTAAAACCAATACAATATCTTATAATTTTAAGCCCTTTTATCGATCTAATCATTTACTAGTTTGATATGTTTTAACTGCAGGAGGGACATACGCTGCACATTTGTCCAAAAGCGCTACAACGTCTTCATCTACAAGCAATGCGTTTCGATATTGGGCTTGTAAAAATTGTTCGTTTTGCATATGGTCAAATAACCCAATGAGTAAATCGTAGTAATGATTAATATTTAAAATACCGCATGGCTTTTGCAGAAGGCCAATTTGATTCCATGTGAATACTTCGAAAAATTCTTCTAACGTACCAGGGCCACCCGGTAAAGCGATAAAGCCATCAGCTAGTTCCATCATTTTGCTTTTGCGTTCATGCATTGAATTAACGACAATAAGCTCTGTTAAATGTTTATGTGAAATCTCTCGTTCCTCTAGCAAAGTAGGGATCACGCCAATCACTTTACCGCCTTCACGAAGAACCGTGTCTGCAACTGTACCCATTACACCTACACTAGCTCCACCATAAATTAAGGTAATATTACGTTTAGCTAATTCTTTTCCTAAAAGAATAGCCCCTTCTTTATATGCCTCAGAAGCACCGATGCTCGATCCGCAAAACACTGCAATACTATTCATCATCTTTCCTCCATAACTGATTATTTTCTTATATAGTATAATTTAATTTTAAAAGGAAAGAAATGGAGGAAGATGAAATGGAATTAAATGAATTTCAAAAATGGGTGAAAGATTACTATGATACACGTGGTTGGTCTGATTTAAGTATATTTACGCGTATAGGCTTTCTTGCTGAAGAAACAGGGGAAGTCGCAAGGGCTATACGAGCATTAGAAATTGGGAGAGATCGACCAGATGAAAAGGTCAATTCTTATGAAGAAAATAAGCAAGAGTTAGTAGAAGAGCTTGGAGACGTTCTAGGAAATATAATTGTGATAGCTAATAAATATGATATTGCACTTGAAGAAATTTTCACAGCTCACCAGGAAAAGCTAGTGGAGCGTTATAAAGAATAAAATCTGTATAGAGAGGGGATTCATATGGATTATCAAGTAGAGGTATTATTAGAAAATCACGTTGACTTTACTACGTTTTTAAATACAAAGTTAAAAAAGTACAATGATGAACATTCACCGTATCATAAAGAAAGTAGACAAAAAGGTTCTGTACGTCCTTTAAACTTAATCGTCACAGATCACCAACACCAATGGATTGGTGGTATCACTGCTGAGGTTTATTGGGGATGGGTGGAAATCAACAAGTTTTGGTTTTGTAAAGAATACCGTGGAAAAGGAATTGGTGGACAGCTACTAGCGAAAGCTGAAGAAACAGCTAAGCAAATGGGAGCTACAAAGGCACTGTTAACTACATATGAATTTCAAGCACGCACGTTTTATGAAGCGCGAGGCTATCAGGTTGTAGGAGAAATAAAAGATTATCCTCCAGGAAGTAGCTATTACACAATGGTAAAACATTTAATTTAAGGTTAGAGGGCTGTCACATTCTTTCTTTATGACAGCCTTTTGTTTTATTAATTTATATCTCCTAAATAGATGGGCGTGGCTTGACCGCTATCATACTGCTGGAGATACTTTTTTAATTCTTTTGGGTAAAGTCGATAATTAGATAAATCCTCAATCGTTACCCATTCTAGTCCAATTTGATGACTATCAGGATTTGTTGGCTGAAAGTTCGTGTCTTTTCCCTGTGATAACTGACAAACAAAATAAAATTCCGCTTGATGAGCATCAAAATCGAAAGCTGCATGCTCATGGTTTTTCCCGATATATTCCCGAATAAATAGTAGTTCTCCGATTTCAACCGAGCAACCAATCTCTTCGATACATTCTCTTTTTAAAGCAGTGTGAAAAGTTTCTCCATGCTCCTGACCACCTCCAGGAAAAAGATAAAAGTAGCCTTCAGTGTCTTTATTTTTTGTCAGTAAAATTTTGTTTTCTTCTACTATTAATGCTTTAATGGAATTCCTAATATGCATGTATATCTCTCCTAAATCAGATTGGGTAATGAAAATATATGGCTTAAAGATGACTAAAAAAACGCCCGAATGTCAAACTTATAGAAAAGGGGAGATTTAGTGTGTACTCTATGTCAAATTTTAAATTACTCGTTGAAAAGCAGGCAGAAATTGATACTATTTATCAAAATTGCGATACATTAATACAAAATAATGTAACGCCAAAATTAGATGCTGAAGTTAATACATTTCTTGATAGCATAAATAAAAAATTAACAGAACAAGGTTTTACAATAACTGTAACATCTACGGGACTAATTGCCAATTATAATGAAGCTGTTATTAATGTTGATAAGTCTTCGAAAAATCTAGAAGAATGTTTTTTCATTAATTTAAATAATTACGTGGAGGATCAAGTTTCCATTAAGCTCGACATTTCGGATTCAATGCTGCCGAAAATATCTAATAATCTTGATGGCTATTCTGATATGATCGAGCAAATGACCGATACGTTGAAGCAAGCAAAAAGTCTCGAAAAAGCCTGTACTTCACCAAAGTTTATTTATAAAACCAAAAATAATATCGTGTTAAATTCTGCGGACGAGGCCGTCAATTACTATTTTCAGTAAAAAGGAAGCGCTAATGATTATTTGGATTGGAGGCTGGGCGACTACCTTGGGCTCATTTGACACCTAAGGAAAGCGGTCAGCCAGAACGGAAATCAATCTTACGTTTTGGTGTTGAGTAAAAATTTTCTGGAAATTCCACTTGAATAGAATAATCTATACATATAAAGTGGAAACGAATGTTCTTTTGAGGAGGAATAAATGAATTGAATACATATAATCCATTACAGTTAGTGTTATTTGATGCAAATGATATTCCAGGATTAATAGCTCTTTCTGACTCTGTCGGGTGGGATTATGAAGAATTTGATATAACAACGGTTATGTTGTCAGGTAAAATATTTGGTCACAAAAATGCTGAGGGAAAAATTGTATCAAGTGCTGCCATTATTACATATGAAAGAAATTTAGCTTCAATTGGCATGGTCATTGTTCATGAGAATTATAGAGGACTCGGTCTAGGTAAATTAGCTACTCAAAAATGTATTGAAAGTGTTTCAGAACACACAGCAATTATGCTCGTCGCGACCAAAGATGGTGAGCCTTTATATAAGAAAATGGGCTTTACCACAGTTGATTGTGTTCATAAATATCTTGCAGACCATTATAGCGGGACGCATAGCTTAGCTTCAAATGAGTGGACAATAGATGATTTTCGTGAGCAGGACTTTGCCGATATTGTCAGCTTAGATGCGGCAGCCTTTGGAGATCAAAGAAGTAATTTTCTAAGGAATAGGCTAAAACAATCTAGGCGTTGTATCGTTGTGAAAGACCATCAGGCAAATATTATAGGCTTTGGCATGTCAATTGCAGGGCCAATCAATCTAATTTTAGGTCCTATTGTGGCGCCAAATTCACAAACGGCTACCTATATTTTAGATGCTTTAGTGAAAGACCATCATGGAAAATTAAGAATGGATGTACCATCTGGTCATTCTGAATTCACTAAATTTTTAGAGCAAAGTGGCTTTGAAAAGGCAAATACACCTCCAGTTATGATTCTTCATGCTGAAAAAATGCCAGCAAGAAATAATACGCTATTCGCCATAGCCGCGCAAATTTTTGGATAAAACCTATGAGTGCATCATTCTATTGGATGTGCTCTTTTCTTATTTTTTAAAGGATTTTAATGGAAATATAGAGAAATAGATAGTAAAGGGGGAGAATTGAATGTTTCCTAATTTAGAGACAGAAAGACTTATTTTAAGAGAGCTTACACAGGATGATGCAGAGAGCATTTTTAAGTGTTTTTCTAATGAAGAAGTCACTCGCTATTATGGACAAGAGCCATTCCTAGAAATACAGCAAGCAGAAAATCTAGTAAAATTATTTTCAAAGAGCTTTGCTGAAAAAAGAGGAATAAGATGGGGAATTGAAAGAAAAGGAACGAATGATATAATCGGAACAATTGGCTTTAACGCTTGGTCGCCAATATATAAACGAGCAGAAATCGGTTATGAAATTCATCCTGATTATTGGAGAAAAGGATATACGTTAGAAGCGGTTACCGAAATTGTATCTTACGGCTTTGAGCAGATGGGGCTGACCCGTATAGGGGCTGTTGTCTTTATAGAAAATGAAGCCTCAAATAAATTACTAACTAAAATTGGTTTTCAAAAGGAAGGGATTCTGAGAGATTATATGTATCAAAATGGTCAAGCGCACGATACTTTTGTCTATTCATTTTTACAAAGAGATATGGAAGGTGCATTTTCTCGATAATAGCCTAATAAGCTATGAAATATATTTTCACATCGATAAATACCGTTAATTGGATAATAAATGATAACTTAGAAACAGTTTTACCCTTTCTTTTTCGGTTAAAGTACTATTAAGAATTTAAAAATCTTATAGTGATGAAAAAGTAATATATAAGGGGCTTTGAGTATGGAAATAGAATATAGTACAGCTTATTTTGAAAAGTTGGATTTACTAGAAATTCTATATGCAAGGCAGGCAGCGTTAAAAGAAGCTATACCAATGGACAACCTCAGCAAAAGTCATTTGGAGCGCTGATGTTGTATTGAAAAAAAGATTGATACTTGTTAAAAAAGTTCGTTACTTGAAAAAAAGATTATTACCGCTGTAGCTTTGTAAGAAGGATGGATTATTTATAATAAGGTTGATTAAAATCATTTCTCCTCTATAGATTTCTTAGAGGAGAGAATTTTTTTATTGAATGTCTATGTTAACGTCACTTTAGTGTGTGGCTTTGTAATAAAGTTTGTTCATTTATAATAAAGTTTGATTAAAACCATCTCATCTTTATAGATTTCTAAAGGTGGGATGGTTTTTTGTTGGATATTTACATTAATATCACTATAAATTTTGTGAAGAAGTGTACTTAAACTAACGGAGGTTAATGGAAAAATCTGTATTAAAGAAATATATAAATTAAAGTGTTGATGTTAAACTGGAATAAACAAAAATTCAGAGGTGATTATATGGAAAAATCTATACATTATACAATAAAACCCCCTAATGACTTTGAGCAATTACTAACCTTATATGAATCTTTAGGATGGAATTCACTTAAATTAACAATTAATGATTTGGAACAAATGTGCAATCAAAGTTGGTATGCAATTTATGCTTTTGACGAAAAACAATTAGTGGGTATGGGACGTGTTATTTCAGATGGTGTAATTACTGGGATAGTATGTGGGCTGTGTGTTATACCAAGCTATCAGTCTGAAGGAATCGGCAAAGAAATGGTGAATCGAATAATTCAACATTGTGAGCAAAATCGAGTGATTCCTCAACTAATGTGTGTAGAAAGTTTGGAATCCTATTATGAAACTTTTGGGTTTAAGAAATTTTCCATTGGAATGACAAAAAGTATAAATCGTTAAATCTAATTTGTTATTTCACTAAATGGGGTACTTTACTTCATATAAGGAGTAGAGCCTTTTTCTACTTAAACTAAAGTAAGCAGGTTGGTTGAAGAAAGGTCAAATATATTTTAAGGTTATTTTTGGGAGGAGATAAGCAATGAGGGCACCTTATCAAGTTTTGGTATTTCCTTATATAATCACTGACAATTCTATTGAATATGCAATTTTTAAGAGAAGTGATTATGGATATTGGCAGGGATTAGCTGGTGGTGGAGAAGAGGGTGAGACTCCTATTAAATCAGCTAAACGAGAAGCATATGAAGAGGCTGGTATTACAAGAGATTATCCATATATTGAATTAGATTCTATGTCTTCACTACCAGTAGAAGATGTAGTTGGGAACTTCCTTTGGGGAGAAGATGTTTATGTATTAAAAGAATTTTCTTTTGGTGTTAATGTTCCTACAAAAGATATATCTTTATCAAAAGAGCACCTCAACTACAAATGGTTATGTTTTGAAGAGGCAGTAACGCTTTTGAAATGGGATAGCAATAAAACGGCGTTATGGGAATTGAACAAAAGGTTATTAAATCGGATTAACACCAAGCAAAAGTTTGTGAAAGAAAATACTTAAGCTAACGAGTGCTTTACTTCAAGATGGGATTCCACAGAGTCCCATCTTTTTCTTCTTCAATTAACAGGGCAGGATAGATGTAGAAAGGTTCCATTTAATATGGAACTTTTACTAATATTACCCCGTCAAACGTTATAGTCTAAAAAGTTTATGGAGAATACAAACGAATGGTAGGTAAGAAAATGTTGAAAAAGCTTATATTACCGATAATTTATGTAGCTGAATGGATTTTATTCTTTTATGTTCTTCTCTGTGTCTTTGTTTTCAATATGATTAGTTTCTCTAACATTATTTATACGGATATGCCTTGGGAAGAGCCGATTACCTTAACATCATCCTTCATAAAGCCATCGCTTGTAGTAGTAGGAATAGGTTTGGTGTGTTTCTTTTATATAAGGTATTTAACTGGTAATAGAGCCTATAAAAGATTCAAGGAAGTCATCTGGGGAGTGGTATTCGGCTTAAATTCGTTAAGCTGTGTGATTTGTTTAAGTATTATTTATGGATTTGATTTGAATAATGATGACGGGATTTTACTACTAATAGTTACACTAGTTAGTATCGTGCTGACGATGCAAATTATTATGAAAAATAATTATGAAATGAATTCAAAGTAAAGTGGCTGAATTGGGAATGAGAAACTTGAAAGATATAATCCTTTGTCTTGTAAATACTTTTATGTTATTTGGTATTCGGTTGTTTGCTTCTATCTTTAGATTATAGAGAGTGTGATTTTCTAAATGCAAATCATAAAGTTTTTATGAATTTAGTAACAATCTTTTTTTTGAAGCTACAGCTGAACAAATGGAAGCGGCAATTTCTAAGTTAAATCAGGAAATTCGAATTCTTGAGCTAAACATTATCCAATCCGTAGATACAAAATAAATTAAATTCAAAAGACTCATGCAAAAAATAATTATTGCATGAGTTTTTTTGTTGAGAATTTATGTACATATTCTAATACACATTCAAAAACGATAGAAAACTCGGCGGGTGCTTGATTCATAAAGTTAATGTTAGAATGGTTACAAAAATAATTGTAATATAATTTTTTGAACGTAGAAGATGATTCTTTTAAGAAGTTAACGGCTTTTTTATCTTACAATAACGGGAGCTTTATTTTAAGATTCGAAAATCGGAATTAAACAATTTTTATTATCTATTTTTGAACAATATTAATTCAATTGATCACTATTTAAACACCTTTAAAACAGCATTCTACGTAGTGTATTTAGTAAATCTTTAGTTTTATTTGAGGAGAAATAAATGATTTTATTAGATCTATATATGAGTTCTAGGACAAAGCGCCTGTAAAAAAACAATAATAAGGGGATAGCTCGTATGTCTAATCCTTTATTCTTATATAAAAATAGTTTTTACGCCTAATTAAAACAAGATTTTTGAGCTTTAATAATTATTGTTAGGTGTTACTAGTAGTGTTAGAGTAAATAAAGAATTAAAACCGTCTTTCCCTTCTGCACAAAGGGAAAGACGGTTTTAATTCTTGTAATTTTATCACTGGTAGCTTTTGTTTTATCGATGTCAAAAAAATCTTGTGATATAAGGAGAACTTATATGTTAGAAAAATCAATAAAAATATTTGCAACTTCTGCTATTTTAACAACTGCACTATTTACACCTATCATGACAAATCATGCAGTTGTTCATGCTGAAACAGCTGCTACGCAAACCACAGCTCAATATGAACAAAGAGAATTTGATCTTCCAGGTACAGGGAGTTATGAGGAGGAAGCAGAAAGAGAAAGAAGAGCACAGCAAAAAACATTCACTCCAACTGGAATCTATGTAAAACCAAATGAACAAGTTACAATTGAAGTATCAGGATCACAGCCAATTAGAGCTATTATTGGTACACATGGATACGATAAAGAATGGGGTAAAGAATCTACTCTTGTTCCGGGCTCTAATACCATTTCCTCTCCGAATGGTGGTTTATTAGGATTTGATAACTATCAAAATACAGGAACAATTCACGTGAAAGTAACACAAGGTGGAAGTCATGTTCCATTATTTGAATTAGGGAAGCATACGAAAGAAGACTGGATTGCTATGATGAATACATACCCTGATGCACATGCCGTCCAACTAAAATCAGAGAAAGCAGTACTTACTGTTACTCAGGCTAGTGCTAGAAAATATATCGTAGATCAAGACCCTGTTCCCTTACTAGAGAAATATGATGAAATGATTCGAGCACAAGATAAGATATCAGGATTATCTGAAACAGACTCTAACCCTTTACATCGACCAACTCGCCGCCTTTGGGCTTTTGTAGAAAACCCTAACAAACCAGATTGGGGGATGTATGCATCTCTTGATGGAGGCTTTTTTACTACTGCTGGGAACGCAATCGAAAGTGCTTTGAATGTAAATAAGTTTGGATGGGGACAGATGCATGAAGCAGGACACGCAAGACAACAACACCCGTGGACGTGGAATGACCTTAGAGGTATGACTGAAGTAACGGTTAATCTATATTCTTTAGCTGCACAAAAGCAATTATTCCCAAATGAACCAACACGTTTGGAAAAAGAAGGGGATTATGAAAGAGCCTTTCAATACTTAAAACAAACAGATAAAGATTATAAAAATATTGACGACTTGTTTGTGAAGCTTGTGATGATTTGGCAACTTCAATTAGCATATGGCGATGATTTTTATCCGAATATTCATAAAATATACCGTGAATTACCCGAAAATCAACTTCCAAAAACGGATGAAGAGAAAATACAAGCATTTATTTATAACACATCCAAAGTAGCAAAACAAAATTTGCTTCCGTTTTTTGATCAATGGGGACTTAAAGCATCGGCAGAAACTAGACAGAATATAGAGGCTTTACATTATCCAACATTAACTGCACCTATTTGGGAAGCGACTGATACTAGACATATTTCGTTAAACACATTATCTAAAGAAAACATGAAGGTAATTGCAAGTAGTGAAGAATTAGGTGTGGAACCTGCAACGAATGCGATTGATGGAAGAACTAGTACGATTTGGCATAGTAAATGGAGCGAGCAAAACAAATATCCGTTCAATTTAACGATTGATCTTGGCGATACTCGAACGATTACACAACTAGCATATGTTCCTAGGCAATCTGGACCGGCAAATGGTCGTATTCTTAACTACAACATTTACACAAGTCCAGATGGTGTTAATTATCAAAAAGCAACTTCTGGAACATGGGAAAGTAGCACGAAACAACAATTTGCAACATTTGATCCCGTACCTGCTAAATATGTGAAATTAGAGGTCGTAAATGGAATAAATGGATACGCCTCAGCAGCAGAAGTAGATATTTTAGGCTATTAATTTATCAATAAAACGAAATAGACGTTATCCTTTCTATAGAGTTAATTGTTTGTGTAATTAAAGGGGTTGCTTATTTATTGTTCGGGTAACCCAAAAGCTATCATCTTTTTAAATTATATATTTTTAAGCAAAAAACCAGGACTCACTTTATTGATGAGTACCTGGTTATTTTGTGCTTATTAAGGTCTATATTTTGATTAAAGCGCCATTTCTTTTTGAGTGAATAGGGAACCTGCTGCTAAAAATACCATAGCTGCTACGTTAATGACAAGGGCAACAATATTTAAAAAGTCATTTGTCTGCATAAATACAATAATCAGTGATGTTACTGCGACAAATAATGGAATTACTTTATTGATGTTTGTGACTAATTGTAGCTTGTGGTAATGTCTTAGGATGAAATAAATACCTATTAAGATTGGTGCCGTTAGGAATACTCCTAAATATCCCCATGCATCTTCAATAAACCAAGGGAAAATGGGCATACGTGAAGTAAAGATAAAAAGATTTAATAGGATTGTTCCTACTAATAGGCTGTTTAATAGAATGACTTTCTTGTTTTTTTCCATGTTAATTGCTCCTCTAAAATTTAAATAGTATAAACTTTCTTTTTTCGTAATCTCATTTCAAGGTAATTTTCCCCAAATGTTTTTCCTTTTTGACATCCGTGAGCTAGTGCTGCTTCGACCAATAAAGTGATGTTCTTTTTCAACTTAACCAGTGTCTTTATAGAACAGTATCTGATTGTTGTTGAGAATATCTTTTTTTTAGATGAATTAGTCGAACATTCTTAGAGACCAAATCTTTTTTCAAATAACATTATTATTAATCAAGGTAACCTTTAGTGTAATTTTACACTGTAAGTTACCTTTGTGTAAAGGTTTATTTTAAAGGTGAATATTAACATTTAATAACGGTAGTTTATGTCTCAATAGGGGGATTTCTTAGAAAATGCCTTATATTTTGCAGCTTTTTATGCATATGAAAAACTAAAATCATTAGAGTGGATTTATATCAATAAGGATAGCTTATCGAAAATTATAATTAACATTAATTTTACTTATGTTTTATAATAGGTGTAAAATATAGATAACAAAAATATCCATAAAGAAAAGAGTGATAAAGATGGGAATTGATTTTCACAATAAGGGCAATCAAACTTCTTATACAACTCGACGTGCTGACAATTCATGGATGGAAACCTTGAAAGAACTTGTCCCGATCACGAGTATTTCTAAGGCTGCAGATATCGGTTGTGGTGGAGGAATTTATTCAAAAGCATTAGCAGATATGGGTATACCATCTGTGATCGGCGTGGATTTTTCGGAGGCAATGCTCGTAGGGGCAAAAGAAAATTGTAAAGACTATCATAATATTACGTTCAAACAAGGGAATGCGTTGGATACAGGCTTAGAGGATGACAGCTTTCAGTTATTACTTGAACGAGCTTTAATTCATCATATCCAAGATTTAAAAACTTGTTTTCAAGAGGCCTATAGAATTTTGGAGGATAAAGGGGTCTACATTATCCAAGACCGTACACCAGAAGATTGTTTATTAAAAGGTGATGACTGCCATATAAGAGGTTATTTCTTTGAACGTTTTCCAAAATTAAAAGAACAAGAAATTAAACGCAGACATAGTAGCGACCGAGTAGTTGAAACACTGAAGGAAATAGGATTTAGCGAGATTAAAGAAGTAAAACTATGGGAAACCAGGGAAGTGTATGAACAGAAAGAGCAATTATTAAAAGATTTAAAGGAAAGAACAGGAAGAAGCATTTTACATGAATTAGACGATGAAGAATTAAATGCATTAGTGACTTATATGGATAAGTCAATTTCAATAGAAAGTACTATAGTTGAAAAAGACAGATGGACCATTTGGAAAGCGGTAAAATGATTAATTGATTTCCGAAAATGAAGGTTCTATTTCAATTTTTGGTAGATTCAATCCGTCGCTTCGGAGATTCAATCCATCACCTCCGTACTGTTAACGGACTGTTTAACTTAATCTAAAAAGCTCTCGTTCTGATCATTACACGAGAGCTTTATCTTCATTTATTCGCCTGATAGAGCTAAAAGGTATTTGTCCCGATCCGCTTCCTCCTGCATTTTATTGTCGACCAGCATGGCACCGTACCGCACATTAGTCATGTCACGGTCAACTAAAAATTGAACATTCACCTTTTCCGTTTTTTTATTAACGGGACAATCACCTTTAAATTCAACAACATCTTGTCCTTTTTGTGTTTCAAAATACACCCAATACGGATTTTCACAAGCACTTGCAAAGCCCGATTCTATCGTTTTACTACTATTTTCAAATGAATAGTTTTTAACATATGTAATATATTCATTATCTGTAATGTCCTTTTGTGGACCATAAAAATACCAAAATACCCCTAAAATACCGATTGGCACAATCCACAGTATATTTCTTTTGCTTAATTTTCCCATATTTCTAGCCCCCTTTATTAGTATATTTTATCATCTTTATACTAATTATTGCTAGCTTACAATAATATTTTCTGTTTAATGATTTTATCTTGTCGTGAATGGAAGGGGAGAATATGAAGGAGAAGGTAGTCGTTTTATAAAGATTTAGCAAGAATAAATTTGATTTAGTTCGAAATGAATGATTTCAACTTTTCTCAGAGATTTTTTAAAGGAATTGTAAATGAAATGTTTAAAAGGTTAAGTATTTATAGGAAACTTTCATTTGCTGGGTAACTTAATTACAATAGAACTAAGGATTAATACATTTTTGGTGAAGAGCCTTTAAGGTTAAAGTATATTGTGGAATACAAAGAGGTGTTATGATGAAATCTTATACACAATTTGAGCGAAGAAAATACATACTTGATGAGCTAGATCAATACAATCGTGTGATGGTCAATGATTTAGCAAAAGTGTTAAATGTTACGACAGAAACCATCCGAAGAGATTTAGATTTGTTGCATAAAGAAGGTAAGCTAACGAAAATACACGGTGGAGCTCTAAAGAAAAACGATCATACCATGGAATTATTTTTTAATAAACGTCGCAATGAAAACATTGATAAAAAACGTAGTATAGCAATGGCAGCAAGTAATTTGGTAGAAGATAATGATATTATTGCCATTGAAGTTGGCACAACGACGATGCAAATATTGGACTATCTATATGACAAAAAAAACCTCACTATTTTGACAAATTCCATACCTGCTGCGAATAAAATTATTGAGCTTAAGGAACAGTATGAGTCATTTGATTGCAAACTGATAGTAGCTGGTGGAATGTTAAATACAAATTCATTAGCATTATCGGGTGATATGACATTAAACTTACTTGATCATTTTACGGTGAATAAATTATTTGCTTCTTGTGATGGAATTTCATTGGAAAAGGAATTAACATGCACGTATATTGAGGACGCTCAAATATTTAATCGATTAAAGAAAAATGCAAGACAAGTTGTCATGATGGTCGATGAATCAAAATTCAACTTAATGAAGTTTTATAAAAGTGGGAGTTTTGATGATATCGATCTATTATTTACGAATGCTAAGCTTGATGCAGAATGGCAAAGTGCTTTAATAGCAAAAGGTGTTGAAATAATAACCGTTTAGAGGGAAAGAACATCCAACTGCCAAGAACCGAATTCACTTTACGATATCGATAATGTAATACATTGCAAAGGGATGGGCGAAACAGTCGGGGGCACATACCAATTAGATGGGAACAAGGCTGACGAAGTCGAATAGTTTCATCTATTAAATTGCTAATCAGGTTAGTTATATAACATTTATTGATTTAAAAGAGCTAAAAAAATAAGCAAAAAAGGACCAAATCTGGTTCTTTTTTGCTTATTATAAGGATTCAAAATCACCTTTTTGTATATATATGAAAGCCTAAGAATAGGCTGGAATTAGAATTGTTAGTTTAAGATTGTTACCTTTAATTTTTTTACTCCAAAATTGATTGCATCCTGTTGAGAAGGGAAAAAGACATCGATTCGATTTCCTTTAATGGCTCCGCCTGTATCCCCTGCAATCGCTTCACCATAGCCTTCTACATAAACTTTACTACCAAGTGGGATTACAGCTGGGTCAACTGAGATGACCTTTGCATTTGGGTTTGTTTTAAGGTTAATTCCAGTAGCGGTAATACCGGTACATCCCTCACATGAAGCCGTATAGGCTGAAGCTTCCACTGTAATTTCCTTTGCAGCAGTATTACTTGTTGATGAAGCAGTTGCTTCAGGTGTATTACCCTTTGCAGCAGTATTACTTGATGATGGAGCAGTTGCTTCAGTTGTACGATCCTTTGCAGCAGTATTACTTGATGATGGAGCAGTTGCTTCAGGTGTACGATCCTTTGAAGCGGTATTACTTGTAGATGGAGCAGTTGCTTCAGGTGTACGTTCCTTTGAAGTTGTTTTATTTGTTGATGGTGCGGCTGCTGAAGTTGTAGTTCCCTTTGATTCATGTGCTGCAGGCATTATTGGTTTCTCAGTTACAGCCGTATTACTAGTTTTCAAACCATCAAAGATGAATAGTTTTAAACCTGGATGAATGGAATCAGTATGTAATTGGTTCCATTCTTTAATTTGCGAAACGGTTACTTGATGATCTAGGGCTATGTCCCATAATGTATCACCTTGTTTAACGGTATATTGTTGTGCAATGGTTAAGACATCCCCGGGGTGAATAAGGTCGGTAGTAAGATGATTCAACGTTTGGATATTTTCTACAGATGTATTATTTGCACGTGATAGATCCCAAAGGGTATCTCCTTTTTGTACAGTAATCGTTGCAGCTTGAGCATTAGCACTTAAAGTTGCCGAGAGCATTGCAACTGGTACAATTGATATAATTTTTTTAAGCATTTTTTTATCCTCCATGTTCTTGGTTGCTAATTCTAAATAATCGTAACATAGATTTTTCTGAGAAAAAGAACAAGGAGATGTTAATTCGTTTACGTCCATGTCAATTATATTGCAATAATATTGCTAATATTAAACGATACTATCTCCTAGATGAAGATACCTTATCTAAAGTATGTTCTTAGGTTTAATGCAAAAAAGACAGTGAAAAGTCTAATTTTATCAACAGAAAAAGTTTATAATGTATTTGGAAAGCTTATAGTGAGTTTGAGTACTGTTGGATTACTTTTACAAGGTATAAATGTGATATTTGGTGTAAGGCTTGTCTCAGGATTAGCACCACTTTCTGAATCTACTGTTATAGTAGTCAAGATTGCACTTGTTTTAGGGGGAGCAAATCCCATGCTAGCACTTATTAATCGGATTTTTAAAAATACTTTTGAAAAAATAGGGGAGAAGTTTGGGATTAATTCAGTCTCAGTAGCAGGTATTCTAGGAAGCTTAGCTAGTAATTTGTTGATATTTGGAACATATAAGGAAATGAATCCTAAAGGAAAAGTGGTAAGTACTGCCTTTGGAGTAAGTGGAGCTTTTGTATTTGGTGGTCAACTTGGTTTTGTGTCAGGAGTAGCACCAGAAATGATAGGCGCATTTATAATATCAAAGCTTACGGCCGGAATAATTAGTATAGTAATAGCTGTATGGCTGTATGAGCGTGAAAGTAAAGAATTTAGTCTTAAAGAAAATGGAGGTATTAGTTATGAATATCAGAGATAGAGTCGAAAAGTTAAGACAGCTAATGAAAGAAAATCAAATGGATGCTTATATAATACCCAGCTTTGATGCACATCAAAGTGAATATGTAGCAGAACATTGGAAATGTAGACAATGGATATCAGGATTTACAGGGTCTGCAGGTACTGTAGTTATTACATTAGAGGATGCTGGGTTATGGACAGATGGCAGATACTATATTCAAGCTGAAAAGCAGCTTGAGAGCTCAGGAATCAGATTATTTAGAATGATGGACCCAGGGGTACCATCTTATACAAAATGGTTGGCAGATGTTCTTAAAGAAGGAAGCAATGTTGGCTTTGATGGAAATGTTTTTTCGATTGATATGGTTAAAAAGATGGAAAATGATCTAAAAGCAAAGGGAATCGTATTAAAAATGAATAAAGATTTAATAGGTGATCTGTGGGAAGATAGACCGGAGATTCCTAAAGGACCAATTTTTACGCATGACGTAAAATATGCAGGCAAATCACGAGTTGAAAAATTAAATGAAGTAAGAGAAGAAATGAAAAATAAAGGAGCAAATTATTATATTTTAACTTCTCTTGATGACATTGCATGGCTTTTGAATATAAGAGGGGCAGATGTGCCTAACAATCCAATTGCAACAGCTAATGTAATCGTAGCAGAACAAAAATGTTACTTATTTATTGATTCTTGCAAGGTTTCCCCTTTGATTAAATTAGAACTGGAAGCTGAGGGAATTGAGTTAAAAGCGAGTGCTGAAATACAAACATTATTAGGAAATCTTTCAAACGGAGATGCTGTTATTCTTGATACAAATAAAACAAATATCAGATTATATAATGCTATTAACAGCAGTACAAAGAAAATTGAAAGCCCTAACATCACAACTAATTTAAAAGCTATTAAAAATGAAGTTGAGATAAAAAATTTAAAATGGTGTGAAATAAAAGATGGTTTAGCCATGGTGAAATTTATTAAATGGCTAAAAAACTCTGTAGATAAAACAGAAATTTCAGAGATTATTGCAGAAGAAAGATTAGAAGATTTCAGAAGAGAGCAGGAAGGATTTGTTGGACCTAGCTTTGATACGATAGCAGGTTATAAAGAACATGCTGCGATGATGCATTATAAAGCTAATAAAGAAACCCAATATACGCTCAAGAATGAAGGTCTTTTTTTAATTGATTCAGGTGGACAGTATTATGATGGAACAACAGATATTACAAGAACGATTGTTTTAGGAAGACTTAGCGATGAACAAAAAAGAGATTTTACTTTAGTGTTAAAAGGGTTTATTGCTTTAAGCTCAGTAAAATATTTATACGGAGCAACAGGCTCAAACTTAGATGTTTTAGCAAGACAACCAATTTGGCAGTATGGTTTGGACTATAAATGCGGGACTGGACATGGGGTAGGTTTTTTCTTAAATGTTCATGAAGGACCACAAAGCATAAGGAATGATCATAATAATGTTATTTTAGAAAAAGGCATGATTATTACAAATGAACCAGGAATATACCTCGAGGGTAAATATGGAATTAGAATTGAAAATATGATGTTAGTAGTTGAAGACGAGAAAACAGAGTTTGGTCAATTTATGAAGTTTGAAGCAATCACGTATTGCCCTATTGATTTAGCCGGTATAAATAAAGAGATGTTAACAGAAAGTGAAAAGCAATGGTTAAACAATTATCATCAAGAGGTATACACAAAACTAGGTCCTTATTTAAATGAAGAAGAGAGAGTATGGCTTAAAGAAGAAACTAGGGAAATCTAAATTGATATTGCCAAATGTAAGTAATATTTATCGACTTAAAATATAAAAAAACAATGGGCTTTATGCAGATTCCTTTAAAGTACAAGTGGAAAATATAAAAGAGACATAAAAAGATACACATTTAATTGTTAGACATAGTTGTTTCATTGTAAGCCCGAAATATAAAAAAATAAGCGCACCTTCTCAGTACGCACGACTAATGGCCATCTACCCTGAATTTTTTCGGATAGATGGCTATTTTGC
>NZ_JBSSFD010000045.1:0-39146 GCF_054062295.1 Lysinibacillus sp. TE18511 | reverse complement strand
GCGCGAAAGCGAAGCGTCAGCAACAAATGTTTTATCTGTGCGAAAGCGAAGCGTCAGCAACAAATGTTTTATCTGCGCGAAAGCGAAGCGTCAGCAACAAATGTTTTATCTGCGCGAAAGCGAAGCGGCAGCGGCAAATGTTTTATCTGTGCGAAAGCGAAGCGTCAGCAACAAATGTTTTATCTGCGCGAAAGCGAAGCGTCAGCAACAAATGTTTTATCTGTGCGAAAGCGAAGCGTCAGCAACAAATGTTTTATCTGCGCGAAAGCGAAGCGTCAGCGACAAATGTTTTATCTGTGCGAAAGCGAAGCGTCAGCAACAAATGTTTTATCTGTGCGAAAGCGAAGCGTCAGCAACAATGTTTTATCTGCGCGAAAGCGAAGCGTCAGCAACAAATGTTTTATCTGTGCGAAAGCGAAGCGTCAGCAACAAATGTTTTATCTGTGCGAAAGCGAAGCGTCAGCGACAAATGTTTTATCTGTGCGAAAGCGAAGCGTCAGCGGCAAATGTTTTATCTGTGCGAAAGCGAAGCGTCAGCGACAAATGTTTTATCTGCGCGAAAGCGAAGCGGCAGCGGCAAAGCGCCCAGTCGGAACGGAAATCAACCACACGTTATGGTGATGAGCCTTGAGAGATATAAATAATGTAAGGGATGGAGACGGAAAGACTGTTCCTTATCGTAAAATTTGTTAAAATGAATAGAGTTTTAATAATTAAAGAACTGGAACGGTGAATCAACGTTGAGAACATTTAAAAAAGTTTATATAGAAATAACGAGTGTCTGTAATTTAGCATGTAGCTTTTGTCCTCCAACGGCTCGTGCAAAGGGACTTATTAAAGTGGAACAATTTAATAAAATATTGGATGAAATACGTCCTCACACGAAATATATTTATTTGCATGTAAAAGGGGAACCGCTTTTACATCCACGTATTGATCAGCTTCTTGACGCAGCACATGAGAAAGGTTTTAAAGTTAATATTACAACGAATGGTACACTGATTAAAAAGAATCGTGAAAAGATATTAGGGAAACCAGCCTTACGCCAAATTAATTTCTCTTTGCATAGTTTCGATGGTCATGAGGGGTCGGAGAATCGTGAGAAATATTTAGGGGATATATTGGATTTTGTTCGTGCTGCGAGAGAATATAATACGATTATTTCATATCGTTTATGGAATTTACAAAAGGATCATGTATCGGATATTGCAGCGAGAAGAAATAGGGAAACGCTCAATATTTTAGAAAATGAGTATAATCTTGATTATCGCATCGAAGAAACAGTGCAGCCCGGTAAAGGCGTGAAGATTGCTAAAAATATTTATTTAAATCAGGATCATGAATTCAGATGGCCAAGCTTGCTTGAGCCCGAGGATGAAGGAAAAGGCTTTTGCCATGCACTTCGAAGCCAAGCTGCTATTCTTGTGGATGGTACAGTAGTGCCGTGCTGTCTTGATGGTGAGGGCGTTATTAATTTGGGGAATGTGAACGAGAAATCCTTCACTGACATTGTTCAGGGTGAGCGTGCAAACAAAATTGTCGACGGATTTTCACGAAGAGAGGCCGTAGAAGAGCTATGTAGAAAATGCGGCTATCGTCAAAAGTTTGGAATGTAAGGAAAAAATCCATTTGGTTTAGACTAAATGGATTTTTTATATGGACAAAATAAGGGTAAGCCTAATGAAAGAAAAAAGCTCTTCACCAAAAGTTGTGGATGACATTTTTTAAAAAATATATGCCCTGTATAGTAGTTGATTGGAGTGGAGACTGGGCGACTCCTTGGCGATGAGCTAGAAAAAGTAAAAAAGGAATTTGTAGGTAGACGTCAAAACAGCTCCAACGTCATTGACTATTGGAGCTGTTTTTCTTTGATTGTGAATCCATCGTATCTAAAAAATCCTTTGTAATGCGTACTACGTATTTTACCTCGTCTAAATCACGCTCCCTTAATAAGGAGCGATGTATGTCAAGCATGATGTTCTTTTCTTTAATATCAGTAACACCAGATAATTTTTGAAAATTAAAAAGTTCCTCAGGGGCAATGTCTAATGCTTTCATCAGCATTTCTAAAGTGCTCAATGTGATATTAGATTGCCCATGTTCAATATTTGAGATTCGTCCTTTACTAAAACCTAACTTCCCCGTTCTTTCAGCCACTTCTTCTTGACTAAGCCCTTTGGAAACCCTAATAATACGGAGCTGTTCACCTACTAGCTTTAAAAAGTCTGACATATGATTCACCTCTATGTAAAAAGCTAGTGAAAAAAATTAAAAATGCCTATACTATTATAGTGGTATAATAGAGTAAATGTTATTGTAAAATGGTACTATTGTGAATAGGAAGATTTTATTAAGAGAAAAAGTTCGTGGAAAATAGTGTTGATGATTCTTCAGTGGCTTGTTTTGGGTATACATAACTAAGTTAAAGAATGGAGGATTCAGGCATGGTAAAGCGTTATCGATTAGATGAAGTTGCTAAAATAAAAGAGGGAAAAATAGTACCGAGGGAGGAGTATTTTACAAATGTCGGATTGCCCTTAGTGACAGCAGAATATTTAAAACAGTTAATGCTAAATGGTGATATTGAACAAGTACCAAAGGTTAATATGGTATTTAATAAATGTTTAAAGTGTGCACCAGTACCAGCTAAAACGATCATTCTTACGAGAGCTCATTTGAAGGAAACGAATAAATATATATATCAATGTGAAAATGAAGTATGTATTGCAAATGATGTCGTGGCTATTATGCCAAATGAAACGATTATCTTAAGTGATTATTTATTGCATTTTCTCAGTTGGTATCCAATCAAAGAATGGCATCATTTGTATCATATACTTATTGATATTCCGATGATTGATATCCAACATAAAGTGGTACAGCTTTTAAATACGATACAGCTTTTATTAAAAAATAAAGAATCATTGATAACCGCAGTAGAAGGACTACCACAGCATTTTGACAAATTTTCTAGGCAAATAGAAAATCACTCGCAACATTTACAGCATGGATTAAATCAGGTTCATTATTTTTACGATGTTATGCTTCATAAAATATTTAAGGGAGAGCTTTACAAAGAAATGCACGGGTCTGAACTTTAAAAAAAATGGAGTAATCCGAAAGTAAAAACTAATTTCTTTGATAAATCTGTAACAATTGGGCTTTTAAGGGCAGTTAATGTTTATAAAATGAATTTAGTCGGTGCAAAAGGGGAAAAGAACCTTCACACCGACTTTTTTAAATATCGATAATTATAGGTAAAATCATTGGTTTTCTTTTTGTTTGTGTAAATAGATATTGACCGACTGCTCTTTTGATTTCTCTTTTTAAGACATGGATTGGCTGCTTACTTTCTTCCTGAAGTTCATTAATTGTTTCTTTGACGAGAATATTTACTTTCTTTAACAGCTCCTCAAAGTCTTTGGCATAAACAAAGCCTCGCGAAATTGTATCTGGTTCTGAAATAAAGGCACCATCTACCTTATTAAGTGTTATAACGATAACAAGCATACCGTCTTCTGACAGCTGTTTGCGATCTCGTAAGACAATTCCTTCGACTTCACCAATACCGATACCATCGACATACGTATCACCTGAAGGAATTTTACGCGTTTGCCTAGCCATTGCATTTTCAATATCAACAACATCCCCGTTTTTCATAATAAACGTATGCCCTCTTTTGACACCGACGGACTCAGCTAGCAAACGATGCTGATGTAACATACGGAATTCACCATGAATCGGAATGAAAAATTTGGGCTTCATGAGCGTCAGCATTAGTTTTAAATCTTCCTGGTGGCCATGACCTGAAACGTGCATACCTGTATGACTAGAAGAGCCATAAATAACCTTCGCACCTAACTGGAACAAATTATCGACGATCCGTGAAACACCCTTCTCATTCCCTGGAATAGGGGATGAGGCTAAAATAACTGTGTCATCAGGCAAAATTTTTACTTCACGATGATTCCCATTTGCCAAACGAGAGAGTGCAGCTAATGGCTCACCCTGACTACCCGTACATAATACAACCACTTCTTCAGGTGGAAGATATTTAACCTCACGAGCATCAATCAACAGATCTTCCGGAACGTCTAAATATCCTCGCTCAAGTGCCACATCTACAACATTCACCATACTACGTCCAAGCAATGCAAGCTTTCTATTTGTAGCAATCGTAGCATTTACAATTTGCTGTACGCGATTAACATTAGAAGCGAAAGTAGAGATAACGATTTTACGCTCGGCATGTAAAAATGCATCTTCAATATGATGACCGACAAGCTTCTCTGAAGGAGTTAATCCAGGTCGTTCGGCATTCGTACTTTCAGAAATAAGTACTAGCACGCCTTCTGATCCTATATCAGACATCTTATGAATATCTGCAAACTGATTATTGACAGGCGTTAAATCAAATTTAAAATCGCCAGTGTGGACTACATTTCCTTCAGGTGTATTAATAACGATTCCTAAGCAATCAGGTATACTATGGTTTGTTCTAAAGAAACTAACATCAACTTGTCCGAAATTTAATGATGAATCGGAATGAATTTCTATTAAATCGGTCTCTCGTAAAAGCTTATGCTCTTTTAGCTTTAACTCGATTAAGCCAAGCGTAAAACGTGTCGCATAAATAGGAACATTTATCTTTTTTAGGAGATAAGGAATACCACCAATATGGTCCTCATGTCCATGTGTCACGATTAATGCTCTAATCTTTTCTTTATTTTCTTGTAGGTACGTAATATCAGGAATTATTAAATCGATACCTAGTAAGCTTTCGTCTGGAAACTTAGCGCCGCAGTCGATAATTAAAATATCATTCCCATACTGTACTACATACATATTCTTGCCAATCTCATTAATGCCACCTAAGGCGAAAATAGATAATATATTGTCTTTCGTGGACAAGCATATTCCCTCCTGATTCTAAATGAAAATTGAATTTGTTGCGTTGCTTCAGCATTATGTAGTATAGCTTTAAGCGTCTCATCCTATACGGAAACTTACTGCCCAAGAAGCATTAACATTAGATAAATCAGCATAATGTACCGATAAAATTAAAAAACATTCCGATAAAATATTAGGAATGTTTTTAGATTCACTTCCGTTGCGGATTTCCTTGTCCATCTTTTCTACGACATGAGGCTATCTTGCAAATAGATAGCCTCTGTTAATTTTAAGGATGGATAAAAACGCCAGTGCCGATTGGAACAATGCGTGCAAGTTCTTCGACATCCTGATTATGCATACGAATACAGCCACGTGAAACTGCATGACCGATAGAGCTAGGATCATTGGTTCCATGAATACCATAATGCTCTTTAGATAAACTCATCCACATTGTCCCAAACGGACCTCCAGGGTTTGGAGCCTTATTAATAATAATAAAATTGCCAATAGGCGTATCGTGTAACATTCTACCAACGGCAATTGGGTATTGTTTTTGAAGAATATTGTCTTTATATAACCGTAGCCAACGATTTTCAGTAGAAATATCAATTTTATAAGGGATTGTATTTGGATCAGGAAACCCAGGTATAACAATTTGTTGTCCGATATAAAGTACATTTGGATTTATCCCTGGATTAGCTGCAATTATGGACGATAATGGTGTTCGGTAATCTCTAGCTATTTGAGACAATGTTTCTCCTGCTTTAACTGTATGGATCACAATCATCACCTCCAAAAAATAGTTGCTTTAATATAGGTTATGCATGACCTATAGAAAATACCGAAAATATTTTTTTGAGGATAGTAACTGCAGTTAGTTGGATATGATAAGCAGTAAACAAACGTCAAATCCAGTAATTGAGGAGCTATTTATAAGTGAAGGAATTTAAAATTACTTATTTCTTTGATGAAATACATTATGTAAGAAGATTTATTCATATCGAATCACAAGAAAAAGCAGAGGCTTTAGTTCGAAGTGAACGAGATCAATATATATCCTTTACAGATAGTAGAGGGATTTATCATGAGTTGCATCCAGGAAATGTTCGGGTCATTCAAATCTCTGAATATCACCGCGTCGATAAAAATGCAAAAACGAAAGCCACATAACCTGTTCAACATTGCTCATACTATGGATAAAGGAGTGTGAAATGATGGACTTAGAAAACGTACCACATGAGAAAAAGGTATTTATGAATTTAGCAAGCAAGAACAAACCAGACATGGTTGACTCAGATACTATTAGTCTTTTCGATTTACATGAAGATATGCAAACGGTAGATGCTATACCGATTAAAGAGCTAAATAAAAAAGTGAAAAGAGAAGGCGATGAATTAATTGAAATGCAGCCTGATGAATTATAGAAGGTAGGGATTATATGACTGAACATAACGAAGATCAGTTTACTTCTGTTGGAACAGATATTGATGAAGTAAAAAGAAAAAATGCAGAAGCTGGTTTATCTTACAATGAAGTAAAAAAACTGCTAGCCCAGAGTGGTGGGGTTGGTACAGCAATATATAGTGATACGAACAAGGAAGAAGTAAAGCAACAGATTCATGGGGAAAAGCAATAAGCTATTGTGGGAGGAGTATAAAATTGAGTACTCCTCTATTGTTACTTTACAATGTAGAAATGTAGGGAGGTGTAAGAATGGAGGGAAATTGTTGTCCGTTATGTGGGCAAGAAAATCATTGTGGAGTAGCAAAAGGGCAAAATGATTGCTGGTGTATGACAGAAAGTTTTCCTGAGAGAATTTTTGACGCAGTGCCTCAAGAGCATAATAAATGTATATGTCAAAAATGCTTGGATACATATAAAGAAGAATAGTTCGTTTTTGTGGCAAAAGCACATTGCCAACCATAAAATACTTCTATCAAAAACGATGGGGGATAAATGATCATCAGTTGGTACAATTGTCTACCACACTACAACCGATCAGGCATACATTACTCTGAAAGGAGTGTGTCTAATGACTAAACCAATTGAACTCAGTAATGTTACAAAGGCTTATTTAGCGGAATACCAAAGGATTCTCGATAAAATGATTCAGGGCATGACCTATGTGACCCTTACCTGTAGCATTTCAGAAAATTTTATTAAGCAAATTTTACCGCATCAAGTAGCTGCTATTAAAATGTCAGAAAATGTTTTGCGATACACAACAAATATACCTGTACAAAATCTTGCATTAGAAATAATAGATACAAGTGCAGAGATTGTTGAATGTCTAGAAGCGATACAAAATAGATGCTGTATCGTGCAAAATTCAGAATATGAATTATACGAATATATGTGCGCCTATAAAGAAATTACGGAAGCTATGTTCAAGGCAATGAGCTTACCACCAGTTTCTAATAACATTAATATAAACTATCTTCGAGAAATGATTGTTCACCATCAGGGAGGAGTTCGACTAGCGCAAAATGTTTTAAGGTTCTGTATTTGCCAAGAATTAATACCAATCCTGAAAAATATGATTCAAACGATGTGCGATCAAATTTGCGACATGGAAAAATTACTCGATGCTTTACAGGACTGTGAATATTGCTAGTTTGGTGAAAAACGCTAGAGTTGAAGTCGATTTTAGCGTTTTTTTTGTGGATGCGATGATTTACAAAAAGTAGGCGCATCACCATAACGTGTGGTTGATGTCCGTTCCGACTGGGCGCTTTGTAGCTGACGCTGCCGCTTCGCTTTCGCACAAGCAAAGCTTCCTCGGGGCGTCGGGGCAACAAATGTTTTCTGTGCGAAAGCGTAGTGCAAACGCAGCGTCAGCGACAGGAAGTTGGTCACGAAGGCGTTATCACAGGACGTGATGTTTTTAGCCTTCGTTCCTCTGCCTGCTCGCTCCAGGGTCTCATCTGCGACGCTACGGTAAGCAAGGCAGTAGACTTGCGTGAATCTTAAACGCGAACCTTATTGACAGAAGGAACGCACATAAATGTTACTGTTCGTTTATCACTATCATAGAGACACCACTCACGGTGATCGACGACAGAGCCAACATTGATGCCGTAGTGCTTTTCTTGTAATGCGATCGGTTGGCCAAAGCGAATATGAATAGGTAGCTTTTTATTTTGATGATAAATACCTGACTCATGACTATGTCCGAAGAAAAGAAGCGGTTTTTTGAATAGAGGAAATGTAGGTTGCCATGTCACATTCCATTGAAATTGATGTCCATGCATAAGTGTTGCACCATCAATTTCGATTGTTTCAGGTAGTTCTGTAAAACGTTTGATGCCCGTTACATGTGTAATACGCTCCTCTTGATTACCACGAATAGAGGGGAATGTTAGTAGCTTTTCAAAATCATTTTCCACTATTGCAGCTTTTTGTAGCGGTAAATCGGACAGTATTTGTGCCTTTTTTTTACTGACAGTACATTCATATAAATCACCTAATCCTACTATCCTTGCATCTTTCGCAGTTTGCTGAATATGGGCTAAAACTGCCTTCGTATCTTCTATATTAGAATGTAAATCTCCTAAAAGTGCATACAGCATTTTAACCATGCCTTTCCTAAAAATATGTACAACTATCATACACCTAACAGAACTTAATAGAAACGTAAAATGTCTGGTTCATCACCATAACGTGTGGTTGATCTCCATTCCGACTGGTGCTTAACAAAATGTTATCTCTAACTTTCTGTGATGAGACTCATATTTTTCTTATGTGTAGAAAAATTGCTAACTTTTTCATAGCTTGATAAAATGTAAGTATAATTTTCTGAATTTTCATATTATCGTAACGGTTATTCTTTTATGGAGATTCTACGCAATATGAGGGTTATGCATATTAAAAATTGGGGGGCTTTTGATGACGATGTTAATGACAGAAATTGTTCAAAACTACGCTAAACAACAACCACAAGGAATTGCAACGTTATACGATGGCAAAAAGATGAGCTATAGTGATTTTTATAAATGTGCAGAAAAGTTTGCAGCATACTTACAAGAGCAGGACTATGAAAAAGATGATGTGATTGCACTATATACGCTTAATTCAGATTTATTTTTAATCGCTTATATTGGTGTTCAATTAGCTGGATTTGTGGTGATGCCAATTAATACAAAATTAGCTGCCCCAGAGGTCGAATTTATTTTTAACCATTCAGAAGCTAAAGGTCTTATTTATGATGAAAGATTAGAAGAGATACTCGCAGATAGTTCATATCCATTTCAACATATTGTAGGGTTTAAAGAAATGAAAGAAGTTATTAAGAACTATACAGGTCAAAGGAAAGTTGTCAATTTGGAGCCTCATGATACAGCGGTTGTTATGTATACTTCTGGTACGACTGGTAAACCAAAAGGCGTTATGTTAACACATCAAAATATTGTATCCTCAGCGGAAATATGGTCGTTATCTATGAATATGACCAACGAGGATAGAATGTTTATTTGTACGCCTTTATTTCATTGTGCAGGGCTTCATGTATTTGCGATGCCGATGTTTTATAAAGGCGGTACTATTGTTATTGAAGAGGCTTTTTCTCCGACAAAGACATTAGAACAGCTTGCCACAACAGCAGCGACAATATTCTTTGGTGTTCCGTCTATGTATACAATCATTTTAAATACACCTGACTTTAAGGAACATACATTTGAAAATTTACGTTTATTAGGTTATGGGGCAGCACCGATGCCATATGAACTTGTTAAGCAAGTGAAAGAGTCATTCCCTAATGTGAAAGTACAAAACCTATATGGACAGACCGAAAATTCTCCTGCCGCTACTTCCCTTTTAGATGGCGATGCATTGACAAAGATTGGATCAGTCGGAAAACCATTAGCACAGACAGAAGTCCGTGTTGTCGATAGCTTTGGTGAAGCTGTACCAGCAGGTGGAGTAGGAGAAATTTGTGTCAGAGGACCACAGGTGATGAAAGGCTATTTACGTAATCCTGAAGAAACAGCGAGAACAATTAAAGATGGCTGGCTCTATTCAGGAGATTTAGGACGTTTTGATGAAGAAGGCTATCTCTATATTGTCGATCGTAAAAAAGATATGATCATTCGTGGTGGCGAAAATATCTACCCTATCGAGGTAGAAGAGGTTTTATATCAACTGCCAGAAATTTTTGAAGCTGCAGTTGTAGGTTTACCACATGAAGTATATGGTGAGGTTCCGAAAGCATTTGTCGTTTTAAAGGAAGGAAAGTCCCTTGATGAAGAGGCGATATTGGCTTATTGTCGGACTCGGCTGGCGAAATATAAAGTGCCACATGAAATTGAATTTTTAGAAGAATTGCCACGTAATGCTTCTGGTAAAGTGTTAAAGCATACATTGCGTCCAAAAGTAAGTACGCTCTAAATTGAGCATGTAAAATGTGAAACTCGAAAGTAGCAAAATCAGTAATACCTGGATTGCTCATCTGCTGAATGAGGGCTAAAACCTGAGTCGTTTTTTTACATGTAAAGGGCGAACCAAGTTAAAATAGGAACGTCTATGAAACTAGCGTATAATAGAGTCTACGACAAATTGAAATAATAGAAGTGAAGTGATTATCTTCAAACTGGATAGGAGCGGAATTTGTCTTGTGGACGAGGAATAAACGCCTTTTACTAATAGGTCTTATGATAACAATGCTACTTTCGAGCTGCAATCAGTTTTCTCAGCAAGAAAGGCAAAAAAATGAATTAACTGTATTAACGGTAGAGTTTAATAGTGGTGCACCGATTCCTAACCTTTACGTAACTGCCACAGATGTAGAGACAGGTGAAATCGTTGAGGATGTGGTTGGCTCTGATGAGGGAGAAGCGAAATTTTCGAAACTGAAAGAAGGACGGGAATATGCTATTGCTGCAACTACGCTTGGAAATAGTAAGAAAAACGATGGCTATACGACAATCGAACATTTTACGTATGATTCAACAAAGCCATATTATCGATTGCAAACACATTTTTCAAGGGACGAGCAGGAGCTGGGTGTCCCAGTTGTTATGCAAAATCCTGAACTACCACATGGCTGTGAAATAACATCGTTAACAGCTGTCTTAAATTATTATGGAATGAATGTTACAAAGCTTGAAATGGCTGATAAGTATTTACCAAAGCAAGATATACGTACTGTAGGAGGACAACGCGTTGGTCCAAATCCAGACCAGGCTTTTGCAGGGAATCCGAGTAATAAAGATGAGGGTATGTATGTCTTTGCAGCTCCGATTGTAAAAGCGGCAGAAGCAGTAATGGCAGATAAAAAGGCAGATTTACGTGTCACAAATATGACTGGTGCTTCACAGGAAGAAATATTACAGCTTGTCCGTGAGGGGGTACCCGTTGTGACATGGGTGACATTAGATTTATCAACACCCAAAACAAGCTCAACTAAGGGCTGGATTTATGAAGGTGAAACGGAATCGCGTAAAGCGTATATGAACTTACATGCTGTTGTCTTAACAGGGCATTTAGGCGATAAAGTAGTTGTTATGGACCCATTAAAAGGCTATGTCACGTATAATGTGGATCAATTTTTTAAAAGCTATCAAGAGTTAGGTAAACAAGCTGTAGCAGTTCATAAATAGATTCAAGGGAGTTATCAGGAGTACAAGGAAAGTATGTTACACTAATAAAAAAGGCTCATCACCAAAAGTTAGGGAAGATAATTATTTAAATGTATACCGTGTACAGTGAAGGCTAGGTGCCCCCAAGAAAGCGCCTAGTCGGATCGGAAATCAACCCCACGTTATGGTGATCAGCCTAAAAAAAGCTAAAGTGAGTTGAGCAGAATGGCCATTGAGCACGCTTTTTTACCGGTTTTATTAGGAGATGAAATGAATGCTTACGGCATGGCAAGAGCATTTTACGAGTCATATGGAGTTAAACCACTAGCATTAAACCATACTAATATGGAGAAAATACAACAGAGTGACTTATTAACATTCCGTGAAGTACAAAGGCTTCATATTGATGAAAGATTTGTAGTTGCTTTAAAGGCAATTGCGGAGGAATTTGCAGATAAAAAACTACTGTTATTAGCCTGTGATGAATTTTATGTGAAGAAAATTGTCCAACATAAAGAGGAACTAGCTAAATATTTTGTAGTTCCATATGTTGATGCCAAACTTGCGAATCAGCTATTAACACGTGAGAGTATGTATGAACTTTGTGCGGATTTTGGTTTTCAATATCCAGCGATGCATGTTTGCACAGTGAATGATTATGAGGAATTTGATATACCTTTTGATTATCCGGTTGTCATTAAGCCTTTGAATATGACAAAGTATGCGTCATGTATTTTCCCTGATAAGAAAAATGTGTATATTGCACGCGATCATGAGGAAAAGGATGCCATTTTCTATGCGATTTATAAAGAATCGGCATACCGAGATGACTTAATGATCCAGCAATATATTCCTGGAGAAGATGCGAAGATGCGTGTCGTAAATGCTTATGTTGGACAAGATGGTAAGGCAAAGCTACTTTCCATGGGTAACCCGATTTTAGAGGAGCATTCTCCAGAAGGTATTGGACGCTATGTAGCAATTATGACGACATATGATAAGGATTTAATGGATTGTGTGAAATCGTTTCTGGAGGAAATACAGTTCCAGGGATTTGCTACGTTGGATATGAAGTATGATGAACGTGATGGTCAATATAAATTATTTAGTATTGAATTACATAATGAGCTTTCGAATTATTATGTGACAGCAAGTGGCTATAACTTAATGCAATATGTTGCCGATGATTTCATTCGCGGTAGCAAGCAACAGCTAACATATGTGCAGAACAAGCATCTTTGGACAATTGTGCCAAACGGTGTACTCTTTAAATATGTACAAAATGAACAACTGGTGATAGAAGCAAAAAGTCTTATTCGCCAAGGACTTGCAACAGATTCTATTTTTAATTATAAGGATATGAATGCCAAACGTTGGTTGAATGTAACGATCGATAATTTAAGCTTTTATCGCAAATATAAGAAATATTTTAACAACAAAGGTCTGTCTAACTCATGAAAAAACAAACTTTAGGTATAATTGGTGGCGTTGGTCCACTTGCAACAATGTTTATTGGTGAAATGATTGTAAGACGTACGAAGGCAACGAAGGATCAGGAGCATCTACATACAATTATTGATAATGATACGAATATCCCTGATCGTACTGCCTTTATTTTAGATAATACAAAGGAAAATCCAGTTCCAGTGATAGTCGCAGATGCTAAAAAGCTTGCTTCTGTTGGAGCAGATATGATTGCTATTCCGTGCAATACGGCACATACCTTTTATGATGATATCGTTGAAGGCTCCCCAGTTCCCGTTTTGCATATGATTCGTGAAACGGCAAAGCGTGCCTATGACTTAGGGGCAGAGCGTGTCGGCATTTTAGCGACAACAGGTACATTAACTTCACGCATGTATCAAGATGCGTTAGAGGAATTTGGTATAACACCAGTTGTCCCAGACGATACTATGAAAGAAAAAGTCATGTCTATTATTTACGATTACGTAAAGGCTGGAAAGGATGTCTCTAAGGAGGATTGGCAGCCAATAGAAGAGGCGATGCTTGCACTTAATTGCGATCGTATCGTGTTAGGATGTACAGAATTATCTATCGTCAATCGGGATTTAAAGTTAAGTGATAAATATATTGACTCATTAATTGTTTTAGCAGAACGCGCTATTTTAGCATGTGGCTATGACATAGTAGGTTAACAATTGAATGATTCAAATAAAATCTGCTCGCTTTTCGCGGGTAAGCCTCTAGCCTTTAAGACAGCTCAAGTGAAAGGGTTTTAGAGCTTACAAATACCGTGTATAAGTGAGTAGATTTATTTGTTGAAAGAATTTTTATTGAAACGATTAAACAATGGTTTACGTACATATGAAGTAGGAAAATGATTAGTGTGTTAAACTAGTGTCAAGCAGATAGAAGGTGGGAAATTACATGTCAGTAATAAATTTATTAAATGAAGATTTACAAGCAAAATGGAAATTTGAAGAACCGATGAAAATTCAAGAAGAAATGATTCCAGCAATGCTTGAGGGCAAAGATATTGTAGCTGAATCGCCGACAGGATCGGGGAAGACTTTAGCTTATGTGCTGCCTTTACTAAATAAAGTAAACGGCTCAAAAAAACAAACACAAGGACTTATCGTAGCCCCATCACAGGAGCTAGCAATGCAAATTGTAGAGGTTATCCGTGAATGGACAGCAGGTTCTGATATTACAGTTCAACAACTAATTGGTGGTGCTAACTCTGCACGTCAAATCGAAAAGTTAAAGAAAAAACCGACAATCGTTGTAGGAACACCTGGTCGATTAAATGAGTTAGCGCGTGCTGGAAAATTAAAACTAAAAGAAATTGAAACAGTCATTTTAGATGAGTGTGATCAGTTACTTAGTCGTGAATATCGTGTTGTCGTAAAATCCTTTATCGAAGGTTCAGCATTTGGGCGACAAGTAGTTGTTGTTTCTGCAACAATTACCGAGGAAATTGAACTAGTGGCTAGTCGTATGATGTTCGAGCCAGTACGTTTCAAAATTAAGCCTGAAGATATGTTAAAGGTTGGTAAAGTTGTACACTCTTTCGTGAAAGTGGAGGAGCGAGATAAAACCGATTTCCTACGCCGACTATCGCATACGGAAGGATTACGTGCATTAGCTTTCGTCAACAATATTGATCAATTGCTGATGAAAGAAACGAAATTACAATACCGTTCTGCACCGATTGTGACATTACACTCTGACATGAAAAAAGAAGAACGTAAAAAAGCGTTAGATGCTTTCCGTAAAGGAGAGGCGCGTATTTTAATTGCGACAGATATTGCTGCACGTGGTTTAGATATTGCAGGTTTAACACATGTTATTCATGTTGATGTCCCACGAACAATTGAACAATATTTGCATCGTTCTGGCCGTACAGGCCGTGCTGGAGCAGATGGTGAAGTATTGACGTTATTATCTTATCGTGATGAAAAAACGTATAAAAAATGGACAAGAGAAATTCCTGGCAAGCCTGTGCAAAAAATATGGCACGATAGCAGTCTAGTGGAAGGTAATTCAAAAACAATTGGACAGAAGCGAGGTAAATAATATGACTTTTGAAGAAAAATTACAAGCATACGCAGAGCTTGCAGTAAAAGTTGGTGTCAATATTCAGCCAGGGCAATACTTATTAGTCAATACATCAGTGGATGCACTGGACTTTGCACGTTTAGTTGTGAAAGAGGCTTATAAGGCTGGAGCAGGTCGTGTTCATGTAAACCTTTCAGATGATGAAATGGATCGTGCTTATTTTGAGCATGCATCAGATGAGGAATTTAATCGTTTCCCTGAATGGGTAGTTAAAATGCGTGATGAGCTGATTGAACGTAAAGGGGCGCTATTATGGATTGATGCTGCAGATCCTGATAAATTAACAGGTATTCCAACAGACCGTCTAGCAACACATCAAAAGGTATCAGGAGCTGCACTGAAAAACTATCGCAACGCCGTAATGAAGGATTTAATAGCTTGGTCGATTGTTGCTGTACCTTCTCCAAAATGGGCAGCGAAAGTATTCCCGAACTTAGGTGTTGAAGAACAAGTACCAGCACTATGGGAAGCTATTTTTAAAACGGTTCATATCGGTGAAGGGAATGCTGTTGAAAACTGGCGTGAACATGTAAAGAATTTAGAATCTCGTGCAGCCCTACTAAATAGTAAAAAATACGCGAAGCTTCACTATACAGCACCAGGCACTGATTTAACAATTGCGTTAGCACCACAGCATAAATGGCTTACTGGAGGTAGTAAAACGCCAGATGATACGGTCTTTATTGCTAATATGCCAACGGAAGAGGTTTATACGTTACCGCTGAAGCAAGGTGTAAATGGTTATGTCAGCAATTCAAAACCATTAGTTTATCAAGGGAATATTATTGATGGCTTTAAACTGACATTTGAAGAAGGCAAAATTATTAAGGCTGAAGCACAGGTAGGGCATGATTTATTACAGGAGCTTATTCATGTAGATGAAGGTTCTTGCTATTTAGGTGAGGTAGCACTTGTACCGCATGAATCACCAATTTCAGCATCAGAGATTTTATATTTTAACACGTTATTTGATGAAAATGCATCGAACCATTTAGCGATTGGCGAAGCTTATCCAACTTGCTTGGAGGGTGGAAGAGATCTGGAAAATGGACAACTTGAAGCATTAGGGGCAAATATTTCAGTGACACATGAGGACTTTATGATTGGCAATGGTGAAATGGACATTGACGGTATTTTACCAGATGGAACTGTAGAGCCAATTTTCCGCAAAGGTAGCTGGGCATTTTAAGTAAAACAGGAGTTGAGTAGATGAAACGATTACTAAGCTTAATTGGTACAGTTGTACTTACGATGGTATTTGGTGTTTCATCTGCTTTTGCTCAGAGTGAAAACTACCTGTCAATTGGCGATTCATTGGCGGCTGGTCAAACACCTTATCGACAGATTGATACAGGCTATAGTGATTTAATCGCCATGAGATTAGGGATGACTGGGCAATTGAGTTTCTATACGAAAGAGCTCGCTTTCCCAGGTTTCACTACAGCTGATGTTTTGAAACGAGTAAAATCAGAGGAAGCAAGTGATTTATTAGCCAATGCAACGCTTATCACTGTTTCGGCAGGTGCCAATGATTTACTACGTCTCGTACAGGTCAATCCGACTGCGGGCACATTAGCCTTTTCACAACTACAAACAGATTATGCATTAAATGTTGTCAGAAAAAATATGGTAGAGATTTTAGAGGAATTGAAAGTGCGAGCGCCTAAAGCAAAGATCTTTGTAATGGGCTATTATTTTGCCTATCCCAATGTGCACGCTACGCAGAAAGAAGGCACAAATGCACAGCTCATCAAGCTAAATACGATTTTACAGCAACAGGCAGAACATGCTGGTGCAACTTATGTAAACGTGTATGATGCTTTCGGGTTAAACGCGACGAACCTTTTACCTAATATCTCTGATGTACATCCAAATTTTGAAGGCTATCGCCAAATGGCTAATGCATTTTTACATGAATATAGTGGCAGTAATACATTAGCTATTTCTTCAAGTGAATTGCCGAAGCCTAACCCGATATCATTTGAGCAGATTTTAGAGCAGCAAGAGAAGGCTGAGCAGAAACAAGAAAAAGAAAAAGAACAAGAAAAAGAAAAAGAACAAGAAAAAGAAAAAGAACAAGAAAAAGAACAAGAAAAAGAAGAAAAAGAAAAGCCAAGTCCTGCTGCAAGCATCATTCAAGGTTTAACTGGATATGCTGCTTTTATGGAGAAGGTTAGAGCAATTCGGTCATAAAGTATCATCCTTTCAATATTAAATATTTGCAACAGGGCATCGATAATGATGCTCTTTTTTATGTAAATCGATAAAAGTGATGGATAGAATCTCAGTACGACGGATAGAATCGATGAAGTGACGGAAAGAACCTCTGGAACGAGGGAAGGAATCGCCGAAGCGACGGAAGGAACCCTCAGAGCGACGGAAAGAACTGAAGCGACGGAAGGAATTGTCGGAGTGACGGAAAGACCCTACAGAACGACGGAAGGAATCGCCGAAGCGACGGAAGGAACCCTCAGAGCGACGGAAAGAATTGAAGCGACGGAAAGAATTGTCGGAGTGACGGAAAGACCCCACAGAACGACGGAAGGAATCGTCGAAGCGACGGAAGGAACCCTCTGAGCGACGGAAGGAAACGAAGCGACGGAAAGAATTGTCTGTGTGACGGAAAGACCCCACAGAACGACGGAAGGAATCGCCGAAGCGACGGAAGGAACCCTCAGAGCGACGGAAAGAACTGAAGCGACGGAAGGAATTGTCGGAGTGACGGAAAGACCCCACAGAACGACAGTTCCCCCGACACCTCAGTTCCCCACAGTATGGCAAGGAGCCTAATTATAATTTTTAAACTAATAAAAGGAAAAACAATCAATCCATCAGCATGATAAAATGAAATAGACAGGAGGCGCAAAGAATGAAAATATTTCATACAGCAGATTGGCATTTAGGGAAGCTTGTACAAGGCGTATACATGACGGAGGATCAGCATTATATTTTACAGCAATTTATGCAAGCTATTGATGAGGAAAAGCCGGATGTAATCATTATAGCAGGTGATTTATATGACCGTTCGATGCCCCCTATAGAGGCAGTGAATTTACTAAACGATATTGTGGCGGAAATTGTACTTGAGAAGAAAATTCCGGTGTTAGCAGTTGCCGGGAACCACGATAGTGCAGGTCGATTGAACTTTGGCAGTAGTTTAATGAGCGATAGTGGCTTACATATTAAAGGTCAATTTACGAAAGATCATGCACCGATCGTTTTACATGATGCGAATGGTGAAGTACATTTTCATCTCGTACCATATGCAGAACCAGCTTCAGTAAGGACTATTTTAGATGATGATTCTATTCGATCTCATCAAGATGCGATGGAAAAAATAATCGATCATATTGTACAAAGTATGGATACGACAAAGCGTAATGTTTTTGTTGGACATGCCTTTGTAACGAAGTATGGTGAGGAAGAAGCAAATACTAGTGATTCTGAGCGCCCTCTATCAATAGGAGGTTCGGATTGTATAAATGCAGCGTTATTTAAGCCTTTCAACTACACGGCGCTTGGGCATTTACATAAAGCGCATTTTGTATTGAATGACACGATTCGGTATGCTGGCTCTCCATTGAAGTATTCATTATCTGAGCACTTACATGAGAAGGGCTTTTTAATCGTTGAGCTAGATGTACAGGGAGATATCGCTGTAACAAAACGAAAGCTCGTACCGAGACGAAATTTACGTGTGGTAGAGGGGTTAATGGATGACTTATTGAAATTACCACCAAGTGATGATTATGTATTTGTCCGCTTAACAGATACGACGTCAGTAGCTTCGCCGATGGAACGTATCCGGACAGTGTTTCCTCATGCCATGCATGTTGAGCGTAAAGCATTACGCCAAGAAGTTCAACATGAAATTCAAGCGGTTGAGACGGAAAAGGTAGAAGACATCGATTTATTGCGATCATTTTTTAAAGATATAATTGGTGTACAGCCAGATCAAGATACAGAACATCTATTTACAGAGATGCTGCAGGAATTATTAGATGAGGAGCGAGAGACAGTAAAATGAAGCCATTAAAGTTAACGATTACTGCATTCGGTCCATATAAAAACACAGAAGTGATTGATTTTCAACAGCTCGGTGACCATCGTTTATTTGCAATTTCCGGAAAAACAGGTGCGGGGAAAACGACAATTTTTGATGCTATATGCTTTGCACTTTATGGAGCGGGTAGCGGTGAGGATCGTCAGGATACTGCTATGCTACGAAGTGGATTTGCAGATGATGATGTGTATACTGCTGTAGAACTTATCTTTGAAATGCATGGTAAGGTTTATCAAATTTTACGTCAGCCGGGGCATATTAAAGAAAAAAATAAAAGTGTTACTGGAAAGAAAATTGAACTGGCTGAAATTAAAGAAGACAAACTTGATTTTAGTATTGTAGAAAAGCAGCAAACGCTTGAGGTAGATAAAAAGCTACAAGAAATAATAGGCTTAACAAAAGATCAGTTTAGCCAAATTGTGATGCTGCCGCAAGGTGAATTTCGCAAGCTATTAACCTCGGATTCTACAAATAAAGAAGTGATTTTGCGCAAAATTTTTAAAACGGACCGCTTTGGTGCTATGACAAAAAGACTTGATGCGAAACGCAAAGAAGCTGAAAGTGATTTGCTGCGTGCTAAACAATTAAAGGAGCACCTTCTTGGCCAAATTGCAGGGGCTTTACCACAGCGTTCGTCATCTTTATTTACTTGTATTAATAATAATACCGAAAATATGCATCAGCTGAAGAAAGCTCTAGATGAGGAGCAGGTCTACTATACTGAATGTATACAAGTAGAACAGCAGCGCTATAAAGAAGCTTATGCGCATCATCAAAAAGAACAAGAGTATTATAGTATGGCGAAAACACTCAATGAACAATTTGACGAGCAAATCAATCGTCAGAATCGTCTGCAGGCATTGCTACAAGAACAAGAGATATATAGTGCAAAAGAACGTGAAATTGCATTGGCAGAGCAAGCGGAGCGTCTCATCATACTTGAGCAACAATGCATAGACTTACGTGCCGAGCAAAATCGTAAAGAACAATCCTATCAGCAAACAATGATCGAACAGCAAAACGCAGAAGCTCAGTTAAAAATAGCACAAGAGAAATTTACCATTGAAGAGGCGAAAGAGCCTGAACGTCAGCAAGTTTTACAACAGGAATTACAGCTACAAGCATTATTGCCGAAATTTGAGGCCTATGAGAAAAACGTTCAGCAAATGCAAATCGCTGAACAATATGTTGTAACAGCAAAACGAGCCGTAGACGATAATAGTACAATCGTAGAAAAAGAACAAAGGCAATTTCAGCAACTAACAACAACTATGGAGCAATATGAAACACAATTGGAGCCATATGAGGGGTATTTAGAACAGCTACCGAAGCTAAAAGAGCAAGTATCATTACTAGCGCAAGTTGAAAAATACACTAGAGCAGTTGAGACTGCGGAGCACGAAGTAATCATTACTAACGCCCACTATCAGGAAAGTAAGTCGGCTCTTCAACAGCTAGAGCAGCAATGGATTGCAAGTCAGGCAAGTATTTTAGCGCAGCAGCTGAAGGACGGGGAGCCTTGCCCAGTGTGTGGTAGTACAACACATCTTGAAACACATCGCGAACAATTAGAGATTATCGAATTAGCACAAGTAGAAGTTTTACGAGTAAAGGCTGCTACAGATGAGCGCAAGTTTTTAGAGAAAGAAGCTTTATTAAATTCTACAAAGCAACTTTTACAAGAGGCGCAAGAGCAATTAGCGTCTAATGAGATTGATCAAGCGAATCAAGCGCAAATTGTAGCTTCCTTACAAAATATAGAGCAACAAATTACAATTTTAAAAGTAGTGAGCAATCAATTAGCTAATGTACGCATGCAACAAAAGGATTATCGTACACGAATGGAGCAGCTACAAGAAAAGCAAATAAAGCTAGAGCAATATTTAGCTGAAAAGACGAAGGAATTTACAAAGCAACAAGCAATTGTGGAAGAGCAACAAAAGCAAATTCCAGAAAACCTTAAGACGTTACAATCATTAAAGCAGGCGATTGCCGATATAGGTTCACACAAGGTGGCTTTACAAACTGCTTGGCATGCTAGTCAGCAAAATTTACAGTCGGCCAAAGAAGCAACAAATAATGCTAAAATGGCCCTGGAAATAACTAAAGAAGCTTACGAAGAATTAAAACTGAAAATGGATGAAAAGCGTGAGCAATTTTCAGTAAGTATGAAGGAAGCAGGCTTTGAAAGCTACGAAGAGTATGCTGTGGCGAAGCGTAGCGTGTTACAAATAGAGACTTTACGGAAGGTTTGTAGTGATTACGCTCTGCAAATAAATACGTTGCAGGTACAAATTACCGAGGGAGAAAAGCATCTTAAAGGACAAGAGAAACAAGATTTAACGGTAATGGAAGAAAAGTTAGAGATGCTTCGTGTAACATATGAGGAAGCCTTTAAAGTATTGCAACAAATGGAAGGATTTGCGAAGGCTTGTGCAGATTTTATCGAAAAAGTTGAGGAAACCGAACAGGAAATTCGTTTACTTGAAAAAGAGGCAGGACGAGTGAAGGAGCTCTATGCAATGTTAAATGGACAGAATGCGAAAAAGCTGTCCTTTGAGCGTTATATTCAAATCAATTATTTAGATAAAATTACAGAGGCAGCAAACATCCGTCTACACCATTTATCCAATGGCCAATTTGAGCTACGACGTTCAGATCGTTTAGAAAAGCATGCTAAGCAAAGTGGACTTGGACTAGATGTATATGATGCCTATACAGACCAATTACGAGATGTGAAAACATTATCAGGTGGAGAAAAGTTTAATGCATCTTTAAGTCTTGCTCTTGGAATGGCAGATGTCATTCAAAGCTTTCAGGGGAATATCCGCATAGAAACAATGTTTATTGATGAAGGCTTTGGTTCTCTCGATGAAGAAGCATTAAATAAGGCGATTGATACTCTTATTGATTTACAAGATTCTGGACGCATGATTGGTGTCATATCACACGTTGCAGAATTAAAAGCTACAATGCCCGCAGTTCTACATGTCGAAAAAACAATGAATGGTCACAGTCAAACATGGTTTGAAGTGAAGTAGAGGCGTAAAACGATACGCCTCTTTTTTTTGTGTTGAAAAACGAAATGGTTAAGGAAGTCTTTGTGAATGTTGTGGCGCTGTGATTTCCATTCTAGACTACTCGCTTTGCCGAAGATCCATACTTTATTTAACTTCTTTCAGCGGATGTCACGCCTTAATTTCATTGATACAATAGTTTTTCAACAACATAAAAAGAGGCGTAAAACCATACACCTCTTTTTATCCTATAAATCATCAATAATGATGTAGGTCATGTACATAGGGCCGTGAACACCCACAACTAAAATCATTTCAATATCAGCAGAGTTACTAGGTCCGGAAATAAAATTAATGCAAGAAGCGAGAGTTTCACCATTTTGTAGACGCTCTCGAATTTGTACAGCTGCCTGTGTCATTCGAGGTACGATGGAGCTTTTTGGCATTAAAATGATGGATTTTGTAGGTAAGAAACTAACAGTCCGACCGTGATTTGGATTGCTAAAAAGTACAGCTGTACCGGATTCCGCCAGTGTGATATCACTAATTGTAATTCCGATATTTGCTTTCTCTACTAGTGCTATATTGTCTCTGCCAATTGTCGAGTCCCAAGTGTGCAGTTCGATTTGTTTTTTAGGTAATGTATCTGACAACAGCGCTGTCAGACCATAAGCGTCAAATCGTTCATCCTGCCAAGTCATAATGGGACCACCATCATAATCGTCAATAACTTTTTTCAGTGTCGTAGCTAAATCAGCAGCAGATGTCACAATGCAGTTCGTATTGATGCGTGTGCATTGTTTTTGTAAGACGCCCAATAGCTCATCCTGAGATAAGTTTTGTAACGTTTTATGCTGCGGGGTATAGCGCCATTGAGGACGCTCCACATGTGTTGGTATAGTTGAACGTTGAAGTCTAGAAGATAATTGACGAATAAATGTCTCGCGATTTTGAATTGTGCCTACCATCCCTTAATCATCTCCTTTTTGTCGATTTTCGAACCAGTCACGGAAGCGCTCTTTTTTAGGTGCAGGAAATTCACGAATATCTGTCCAATTTTTTAATGGGCCAATGCCTTTTGATAGTTGCTCATTTTTTGTTAATGGTTTTAAAACACTTGATGCAACTTTAGATCCGAATTTATACATACCGCTTGATGAGGAGCCAATACCGAAAATAGACATAAGGAAGCGTTCAGATACTGGAGCACGACCTTCCTTTTCCACAATGGTTTGTCGATGCTTATGAAGTAACTCATGTAGCGGAATTTTTACTGGACAAACATCAGTACAAGCCCCACAAAGTGTTGAAGCAAATGGTAGTTCCTTATATTCATCATATCCACCAAGCAATGGAGATAAGACAGCCCCAACAGGTCCAGAGTAAATAGAACCGTATGAATGACCGCCTACATGACGATAAACAGGGCAAATATTAGCACATGCACCACAACGAATACACTGTAAAATTGCTTGGAATTCACTGCCTAAAATTTCGGATCGCCCATTATCAACAATAACTAAATGAAATTCTTCTGGACCATCTACATCACCCTCTTGACGAGGGCCGCTTAATACAGTTACGTAACTAGGCAGTTTTTGACCTACTGCACTTCTTGTTAGCATATTGACTAGTACTTCTAGCTCTTCAAACGTTGGAACAAGTCTTTCCATACCCATTACTGTAATTTGTGTTTTGGGTAATGCTGTCGATAAATCAGCATTTCCTTCATTTGTTACGATGCAAACAGAGCCAGTTTCGGCAACTGCAAAATTACAGCCCGTAATTCCGATATCTGCAGTTAAATAATCATCACGTAACATTTTTCGTGCGTGTTTTGTTAGTTCCTCGGGACGTTCAGAGCCTTCATAGTGATGATGACGTTGGAAACTTTCCTGTACCTGTTCCTTCTTACGGTGTAAAGCGGGTGCGACAATATGTGAAGGCAAGTCGTTGTCGAGCTGTAAAATGTATTCTCCTAAATCCGTTTCGATGACACGGCAGCCAACATGCTCCTCTAAATAATGATTTAAGTCAATTTCTTCTGTTACCATTGACTTTGATTTTACGATTTTTTTGGCTTGCTTTTTATTAGCGACTTCGGCGATATAGACTTGGGCTTCTTCCGCAGTGGCTGCAAAGAAAACGTGACCACCACGTGCAGCGACCTGTTCACTTAGCTGTGTTAAATAATAATCTAGGTTTGCAAGTACATGCTGACGAATCTCTTCACCTAGTGAACGCCATTCCTCCCAATTACCAAGGTCCTCGGTAGCCAATTGACGATTTGTTTCTAATCGGTCTTGTGCACCTGAAACGGCACTACGCATAAAGGTATTTTGTATGCCTTCTCCAACACGATTATTAAAAGATTCATTGCCGACCTTCATTGGCATTATGCACGCACCTCCGCTTTTCGAGAATTTAAAATTTCAGCTATATGAAGTACTTGTACATGTGCACCTAATCGTTCCGCACGACCGCGAATATTCATTAAACAGCCTTCATCTGCGCCAACTAAATAAGTGGCACCTGTTTCAATAATATGCTGCACCTTTTCATCAACCATTTGTTCAGAAATAGGTGTCATTTTAACCGAGAATGTACCACCGAAACCACAGCAAGTTGTTTTGTTAGGTAGCTCTGTATATGTCAAACCTCTCACATTGTCTAGTAATGTGAAAGGCGCGCTTTTCACACCGAGTAAACGAGTCATATGGCAGGACATATGATAGGTCACATTTCCGTTGAAGCTAGCACCCACGTCTGTAATGCCAAGAACCTCTACGATAAATTGTGTTAATTCATAAGTTTTGTTAGCCAATCTTTTTGCACGAGCCGACCATTGAGCATCGTTTGCAAAAACTTTTTCATATTCGCGGAACATATAAGCACAAGAACCAGAAGGACAGACAATATACTCAGCATCATCAAATGTTGTTATCATGTTTTTCATTGCTTCCTTTGCTTCTTTAACATAGCCGGAGTTGTAGGCAGGTTGCCCGCAGCAAATTTGCCCTTTTGGAAATATGACTTCACAGCCAAGATGTTCTAGAAGTTCTACAGTTGCTTTGCCCACATTTGTTTGAAACATATCTACTAAACATGTTGCGAAAAGTGAGACTTTCATGTTTGTTCATCTCCTACTGTTTAATTAATATTTACGAATAAATTAAGATCGCAGCAATTAATGCAGGAATTGCCGCCACAAGAGGCCCAATTACTGAAACGAAAAATATATGTTTGTAGGCATCTTTATGTGTTAAACCTATAACTGCCAGTACAGTAATAACGGCACCATTGTGTGGTAATGAATCTAAACTACCGGAGGCAATTGTCGCAATGCGATGAAGTGCCTCTGGATCAATACCTAGATCTAAATAAGTTTGAGCCAGTGTTTCCATCGCAATTCCAAGTCCACCAGAGGCAGTACCTGTAATCCCTGCAAGTGCCGCAATAGCGACATAAAGAGAAATTAAAGGACTTCCTGGTATGTTGGCCAGCATTTCTGTTATTACCCCAAAACCAGCTGTCGCTGCAATAACGGTGCCGTAACCAACATCAGCGCTTGTATTGACGATAGGTAAAACGGTATTTGTTGCTCCTACATTAATTGCTTGTAATTTGTTGTCTATGTATTTCCAAAAGATAATGATGGAAACAAGTACTGTAAGCATTAATGTGTAGAGAATATCTACTTTAAAGACGTTTAATGTAACAATTAAGAAAATTGGTGGCAAAATACTTAAGATAAAAGGTGGTAATTTTCTCTCGCTTGCCTCAAAAGCTTTTGAATCCTGTTTTTCTGGATTTTTCATATTTTCATAAGTTTCACCACGCGCCTCAGATTTAGACAATTGACGTTTTAAATAGAAGCAGTTAAAAAGAATAATAGTAATCGTAGCAACAATCCCAACAACCGGTGCTGCAGTAGCTGTTGTACCTAAATATTTCGTTGGGATAATGTTTTGTACAGATGGTGAACCAGGAAGCATAGTCATCGTAAAGGTTGCCATGCCAAAGAAAAATGCTCCTGTAAATAGATGCCAAGGTATATTCATAGCTTTAAATAATGGCTTAGCAATTGGTAAAATAGCGAATATAACAACGTATGTATTAATGCCACCTAATGTTAAAAAAGCACAAATGATGACGACTGCCATTAGCGCGTTAAATTTACTATGACGTCCCATAATATTTAAAAGCTTTTCTGCTATTGCACGAGCAGCACCACTATCATCCATAAATTTACCGAAAATTGCGGCAAATAAGAAGATGAGGTAGTAATTTTTCATAAAGTTTATGAACCCGCTCATATAGTTGTCCTGTAGTGAATCTAAAATAGGCATTTGATTTAAAATGATGACGATTAAACTGGCAATTGGCGCAATAATAATGATACTGAAACCACGTAGTGCTAGAAAAATTAATAAAGCCAGTGAAGCAATAATCGTAAACAAACTCCACATTTCCATTCTTGTTAAGCCCCCTTTGCTTAATACAAATATTCTGAAAATTCAACAAGTAGGGTTTAGTATAACAATGAATACTAATAAAATACTATGTAAAAACAGACAAAGATAAGAACTACACTTTGTCTGTTTTGGCCAATTTTGCGTTTTGTAAGTAGGAAAGCATATAGATTGCGAGATTTAATTCAAACATAGTTTTCCCGTTTTGTTCATCAATTTCTATCAATGAAAAAATTGTCTGAAGTCTATATTTGATGGTGTTTAGGTGTACAAAGCATGCCTCGGCTGTTTGTTTGCGATTCTGATTATTCTCGAAAAATACCTTTAATGTATATAACAAATCAGTTTTATGCTGTTTGTCATATTTGATAATGGGTCCAAGTTTCATCTCTACATATTCTGCCATTTCCTGTGGGTCGTTATTTAAGAAAAGGGTGTAAGGTCCAAGCTTCTCGTAGGATAAAATGAACGGTGCTTGTTCGAGTGTTTGTAAATAGTCTATGCACTTTTTTGAGTCCCGGTAAGAACTGGAGATATGTTCAATTGTGTCGAAGTGTCTCCCAAGACCAACCATAAACGAAAGTGAATTGTACTTTTTAGAATCCTGATCGAGGAGCTTGAAAAAATGTTGAATGCTTTCTTTAAATTGTTCAACTGGTTCTCTTAGATTGTTCATAAATAAAAAATGGTAGTGCGAATCATGTTCTGAGATGAAAACTGGTAAGGAAAATAAACGTGTTAAACGATAGAGCAGCTTACTAAATTGTTGCTGCTTTTTTTTAGTTTGAGCAACACCATACTTACTTCCTTCAAGCTGTAGAGTAGCACATAAATAATGGGTAGCTTGTTGGGCTTCTTGGCGTTTATAAAAGGCATTAAAATTCAAGTTTAGTAGCTGTTGTAACAAATAACCATCATATTTAAAAGAAATTTCAAGCTCCTTTTCCTCCTCTGCTAATTGTAAGGCGAAAAGAGCACTTGCCTGTTCTACTGCGAATAAATCTAGAGGATCCATCTGTAGATGGTGATCCATAACAATCAACAGTATTCCTATAACACCCCGCTCTATATGGATGGGAAACAAATAGCTTACATACATTTCATGGTTGATGGGTATATGTACTTGATGTCGCACGCACTGCTGAACAACTGTATGAAGATGCTCTGATTCTTGCTCTTTTAAAATTTCGGTTGCAAGCTTTGCTGTTGAAGAAGATGCGACAAGTAAATCGTAAAAATCAGTGATAATAGCTACAGACTGTCCTAGTAAGGAAGCAAGTGTATCGATCATTTCGTTTAGTCGACCTCGTGTTAAAGAGACACGTGTTAAAGCATTATAAATACGTTTAGAACGCTCATTTTGAGTAAATAATTTTGCATTTTCGATGGCAATCGAGGACTGATTTGCAAATGCTTGTAGCATTGTTAAATCACTATTCTCAAACTGTGTATCTCCTGAAAAGTTAACAATCGTTAACACGCCTATACATGAATTACTTTTATCAAGAAGCGGAGCACAAACAGCACTTTTCGGGTAAGTAAAATCACCGACTGCTTTTGTATAGTTTTCTTCATACTGTGGAAATAAATCGGCCATGTTTTCAGTTACATCATCGCTAGAGTGGAATCTAAATGCCTTCTTTTGAGAGAATACTTTTCCAGTCATCCCTTCATTTGAGGCAAGGTGAATTTTCTTCAAGTAAGCTAGATCATAACCAATAGCATGCTTAGCAATTAAACGATTTGTTTCTGTATTTAACATAAACAGCACACCTGCATCAGCACCTTTAATCACATGGAGTACTTCACTAATAAGTTTTTCTAACACTTGGTCTATATCGAGTGTTGAGGTTAGGACCTGCGCAGCGTTAACCAAGCTCATTAATTGTTTTTCGGTATTTATCATAAACAGCTCCTCATGTGTATTGCTAAATTTTATTTTACAGTGCCATATAGAAGATAGCGAACTGTTAATTAGCGAAAAATAAAGAATCTGCTGAAAAAAGTAAGCAGATTCTTGTTATTAACCCTATTTATAGATGTTTTTGGAGTGATTAGTCGTTGCTTTCTTTGTAGCGATTACTTTTTTTACAATCGGGATCACGATAGGTGCTAATTTTACGGCGGTTTTAACAACTTTAGATACTTTCATAAAAATAACAGCTCCTTTAACTATTAGTACTACCCGTTAAATACCGAAATGAAACTTATCGGATAACGCGAACGGCTTGAACAATATTCCAAATGACGATTCCTAGAGTGATGAGTAAGTAAATTGCCATTGAAGCAAACCAGATGATAAGAAACGTAGTGCTGTCTGAGTTCGAGTCAAAATTGTTAAATGATAAGGTTGAGAAAACAAAGACGGCAAAGAAGATAATTCCAAACACGAATGGAATTAAATGTGATATAAGTGCTCGGATAGAGTTTTTCTTTACGGAGTCATCTTTTGAAACAAAGTACACTACTAATGGCACAATAACAGGTGCGAACAAAATACTGAGATAACTAAAGGCAGATAAAATTTTTTGGTTCTCCATAGTTGTACCTCCTTTTTATATATTTACGCATGAAAAGCGGCAAAGTTTCAAAAAAATAAGTTGGAAGAGGTTGTAATCATCACCATGTTTTCGTACAATGAGGTTGTTCGAATAATTTAGATGTAACGACCACAAGGGGAGCTGATGATGTCAGCTGAGACTGGGCACGTAATGCCTTGACTCTTTGAACCTGTAAGTTAACGCTTGCGTAGGGATGTGGATAGAAACTGACACTTTTACGATGTGAGGCTCTGTCCTGGCATCGTTTTTCTTTATTCAGCCGAAAGCGTGCCGAATGAAGATGAAAGCTATTGATGTCAGATAGGGACATATCAGCGCATTTCTATTCCTTCTCTTGTATCCTACATCGGAACAAAGGAGAGAATAATATGGACAATAAACGATTATTAATGCTTGTGGAAATTGCGATATTCGCAGCGATTGGCCTTGTGCTCGATCAAGTTTCCTTTAAAGTATGGGCACAAGGTGGCTCTGTTAGCCTAGTGATGGTGCCAATTATTTTAATAGCATTCCGTTGGGGCCTTATTCCAGGGCTAACAACGGGCTTACTAATTGGTGTTATGCAGACAATGTTTGGTGCTACAATTGTACATTGGCTTCAAGGATTACTCGATTATGGTGTTGCCTTCACAGTAGTTGGTTTAGCGGCTGTTGTTCGCCAACCAGTGCTTGAAGCTGCTAAAAATTTAAACAAAACAAAAATGGCGCTTTATATTATTTTAGGAACTGTATTCGCAGGGTTTTTACGTTATGCTGCACATACAACTGCTGGCGCTGTATTTTTCTCAGAGTATGCTGGCGATCAAAATGCATGGATTTATTCAATCATCTATAATGGTACATATATGCTGCCAGCAACGGTTTTAACAGCAATTGTCGGAGTCCTGTTATTTACAGCAGCTCCTCAATTAATGCAACGAAAATCATAATTATTATGCCCTTCACATGAGTGGAGGGTTTTTTAGCCAGTTAGGGATGACATTTGTTGAAAAGTATACAATGTATATAAGTTGATCTTCGTTCCGACTGTACGCCCCTAGGAAAGCGCTCAGTCGGAACGGAAATCAACCACACGTTAAGATGATGAGCCTGTTTTTTAGCACTTTACAATTTATAATGGCATATAATAATTAAAGCGTTTAGCGTTTTTTGTATAAAAAGTTATGTTATATTAATGAATAGATATTAGATGAAAGGGACGTTAAAAATGATCGTAAAAACGCAAGAAGAGATTGAAGCCTTTAAAAAAATCGGCCGTATTTGTGCTGAAATTCGTGAAGCAATGAAGGCAGCTACAAAACCAGGTGTAACAACACTTGAACTAGATGAAATTGCAGGCCGTATGTTTGCTGAGGCAGGAGCAATTTCTGGACCTAAAGGGGAATATGATTTCCCAGGATACACATGTATTAGTGTGAATGAGGAAGTAGCACATGGTATTCCAGGTAAACGTGTGATTGAAGAGGGAGATATCGTAAACATTGATGTATCTGGTTCATTAAATGGCTACTTTGCAGATACGGGCATTTCATTTGTAGTTGGTGAAGGCTATGAAGATAAAGAAAAACTGTGTCGTGTAGCTAAAAGTGCTTTTGATCGTGCAATGACAAAAGTAAAAGCTGGCTCAAAATTAAACCAAATCGGAAAAGCTGTTGAACGTGAAGCATATGCCAATGATTTAACAGTGATTATGAACCTAACAGGTCACGGTTTAGGTCGTTCGTTACACGATGAGCCAAATCATATTTTAAACTATTATGATGCATGGGATTCTACAATTATGAAAGAGGGTATGGTGCTTGCAGTCGAGCCCTTCATCTCAGCTAAAGCGGAGCATATTGTCGAAGCTGGTGATGGCTGGACATTCGTTACGCCAGACAAATCATTAGTTGCCCAAATTGAGCATTCAGTTATCGTTACTAAAGACAAACCAATTATTTTAACTTCACTAGATGAACAATAAAAAAGCAAAAAATCCTGCAAACCAATTTATTTTTGGTAGGCAGGATTTTTTTTAATAAATAATATACCGACAAGTAGCACACCACATAAAAATAAGGCTGCCGTTGTCACAAGTAGCTCATCCAAACCATTATGTAATGCGACCCCAACATAGGACCAGATAAATACACTTGGATACATAATATCAAAATGGTGGAATCGAATATGTAGCGCTATTGCGACTCCGATTGTCAGTAAAATAACTGCCCAAAGTGGATTACTAAGGCCAAAACCGTTCCATTGATAAGATGTTAGCGTAAAGCTTACGTTAGTCATTAGTATAAATGTAACCCATGCCAAGTAAATCGAGAAGGGTATACGACCTGAAGGTGAGTTATCGCTGAGAGGATACGTATTGTACAACAAATATAAATACAGTACTAAAATAAACATACTGGCGATTGTCACGATAAATAGTTCGTGATGCCAAACAACAATTGTTAACGCCTGCATGATACATATGCTACTAAAGAGAACAGTCTGTTTAATAGTTGTCTTTTTAATATTCATGACTAACCAATAACCAAGTAACATGTAAATCACAATCCAAATCACATAGCTAGCATTAAAAGGTGCAAATATTACAGGAAAACGATTTGAGATTTCTAACGAAGATTGACCGTTTATTTTCATGAAATAGGATGTAAAGGTTAGGATAAGTGAGACAATAAAAGTTACTGTCATCAAAATAAATCGAGGCATGTTTTCCTCTCCCTTCGTGTTAAATTGTATAGGGAAAAGACAAATAAGTATAGGACTGTGACATAATAATTTCATTATAACGGAAAATTCCAACAATGTATCGTGTTATTTCGCCAAAATCATCTACAATTTACCATTTGCATAGGCATGCATATATTTCTTTAGTACAATAAGGGTATTCAACTGTAAGGAGTGAAGTTTTAATGACCCAAAATTTAAATAATCTAGATCTATCAATTGAACTAGATAAAAAAATGTATAAAAAGAAATTAAAAGTACTCCAATATGAAATGTTAAATGCTCAACAGTTTTTATTAAACAATAAAATTGGACTAATTTTAGTGTTTGAAGGTATGGATGCTGCTGGAAAAGGTGGCGCTATTAAACGTCTAATTGAGCGTGCTGATCCACGTGGTTATGTCGTACATCCAATTTCAGCACCTCAGCCTCATGAACTGCGCTACAATTATTTACAACGCTTTTGGAGAAAACTTCCACAACATGGGCAAGTAGCTATTTTCGATCGTTCTTGGTATGGTCGTGTATTAGTTGAGCGTATTGAAGGATTTGCAACTAAAGAAGAGTGGTCTCGTTCATACGAAGAAATTAATAATTTTGAGAAGATTTTAACAGCAGGGGATTATATTATCATTAAGTTTTGGCTTCATGTATCTGATGAGGAGCAGCTTAAACGTTTTAAAGAACGTGAGAAGGATCCATATAAGTCTTGGAAGCTAACGGATGAAGACTGGCGTAATCGTGAAAAAACACCTCAGTATATGGATGCTGCAAATGAAATGTTTGAGAAGACAGATAAGAAAAATGCTCCTTGGATTCTAGTGCCAGGTAACGATAAAAAATATGCGCGTGTACAAGTGCTACAAGAAACAATTGCACATATCGAACGTGAGGCAAAAAAACGCGGCCTTCATTTAACAAATGTCTTAGACAAAACGCATTTAGAAGATGCTGAATCTTCTAGTCTTGAATTGCTAGAAGAGAAACCTAAGAAAACAAAAACAAAAAATTAAATAATGATATGGATGCTGTAACAACAAGACGAGATGTTTTAGTTGTAGCAGCATCTTTTTTTACATACAATTAAAGTAAAACTTAAAAAAATGAATTCAAGCATTAAAATGTAATGACAATTTGCGGAAGGTTAGTGTGGAGAAATGGTGCTTAAGATTTGGAGATTATTGAGGAAAAAGGGTGAAAATGTGGTATCAATTCAAGGGGGCAAATGCTACATTCGCACATTTCAAGAAAAAGATGCACAAAGTTTAACTGGTCTCGTAAGCCGTAATAAATACTTTTGGTCTACATACGAGCCTTTACAGCGACCTGATTATTATACAATTGATGCTCAATATAAAAAAATTCAAGAAAGCTTATACCTAATGGACTCAAAGCGGGAATATACTTTCGGTATTTTTGAGCCGGGTACAAATAATTTAATAGGACATATTGCTCTTTATGCCGTTAAACGTTTACCATACTCAAGTGCATTTGTTGGTTATGCGATGGATGAAATTTATGTAGGGAAAGGGATTGTGACAGAAGCAGTTAATATGGTCGTGCAATTTGCTTTTGAACAAGTAGGCTTACATCGTGTAGAGGCTTATGTCTCAACACAAAATAATGCTTCTATCCGCGTCTTAGAAAAGTCTGGATTTCAGCGTGAAGGTCTTTTAAGAAAGCTTCTGTACATTAATGGTCAATGGGTGGATCATTATATGTATGCACGTTTAGAGGATTAAAAAAGAATCGTCTATCTTTCGAACAATGACAGATAGACGATTCTTTTTCTAACTATTGTTTATTACCGTCTTCGAGTAAATCAAGTCGACCTGTATTTGGGTCAATTACTAAGCCATGAACAGGTACGTCTTTAACCATTAACGGGTGATTTCGAATTGTATCGACACTTTTCTTTACACTTGTGGCTACGTCGCCAAAGCCACGTAAAAATTCTTTTAAATCAAGACCTGAATATTCCATCATTTTTATGGTTTCAGGGTTAATCCCTCTAGCAACCATTTTACTTAGCATTGCTTCTGGGTCAACTGCACTCATACCGCAGTCGTAATGGCCAACAACATAAACCTCATCTGCTTGTAGTTCATAAACAGCTACAAGTAAACTACGCATTATTGCACCAAAAGGGTGACTAACTAATGCGCCGGCACTTTTAACTATTTTTACGTCGCCATTACGTAAATTCATAGCTTTAGGTAACAGCTCTACAAGACGAGTATCCATACAAGATAACACAACGATGCGTTTATCAGGAAACTTTGTTGTAATAAAAGGCTCATATTTTTTTTCTTGAACGAAATCTACATTAAACTTTAGAATATCTTGTAACATTGACATGAAAGATTGCTCCCTTCCCTACAAAAATATTGTAGAGCAAATCTTTAAATATGCAAATAATAATGACAATATTCACGCAATTTTATGAAAAAAAAAGAAATTAAGTAATGTATTTAGCGAATCGAAATAATTGAAAAAAACAAATTTCACATTGGAGTAATTCCCCCACTCAAAACAGGACGTGGTGTTCTTAGGCTGAGTTCCTCTATTCCAGTAGGTGTTTGAATACCTGTTGAAAAGGGACCACATCCACATTCATCACGCAATCTTTTAGGGTGGTATTCTTCTATTGAATAAAGAAAAAAACAGCTATGTTTTCTAGTAGCTGTTTTTTTAATGAAATTAATATTTTTCTTTTGGCATTGGATCTACAGTTACTGAAGATTTAGTATCTAAACCGACTTGTAAGTAGTGGATGAAGAATCCTAGAGAAATTAGTAAAACTACTGAAAAACCTAATACAGTCGTAATGAACATAATAAAAGCTCCTCTCTACTAAAATAATCTACAATATTATCTTATAGTAATTATACAATAGGTTAATAGGAAAATGTAAGGATAATTTATGACATTCACAACATACCTAGTCTAGAATAATATAGAAGGAACAAATTGCTTAAATGATCTAGTTACCATCGCGGTAAATGAGTCTATTTGCCCGTCTGTAGTAATACCGTCTATATTCAGTTGCTTAGAACCAATCATAAAATTTACATGTCAAGCTTTGATAAAGTCCATTTGTCAGTAGCTCCCTTCGCTGCCGCTTCGCATTCGCACAAAAAACATCGTGCTGCTGCCGCTTCGCTTTCGCGCAAAAAACATCGTGCTGCTGCCGCTTCGCTTTCGCGCAAAAAACATCGTGCTGCTGCCGCTTCGCTTTCGCGCAAAAAATATCTGTTGGCCTAAAGCCTTCTCCGATTCCGGATGCAATTATGCCGAGGTATTGATATTATCGATCGAACAGCTTATATAGAGGTAATGATTTTTTTTTACTCCTGCTTTCATCAGCTAGTTTGTTATGTTTTAGTAATTTTGTGTCGAATGATAATAACAAACTCTTAACTTTTTTCATTTAAAGACAATTTTATGTACTATTCTTAATTCAATACAATCAAATATGGTCGAAAAATGAATAAAAAGTAATTATTACATCGAAAAATTTGTGAAATACATTTATACTATGTTAAACATTTGGAAAAATAGACGAAATAAAGTTTAATAGGAGATTTGGAGGTTTAAAAATGGATTTATCGTCGGTAGTAGGGTTAATTTTAGCGTTTATTGCGCTGTTAACAGGGATGGTACTAAAGGGTGTAAATTTAAGTGCGTTTTATAACCCAGCAGCCATTCTAATTATCATTTTCGGTACTATTTCAGCAGTAACAATTGCCTTCCCAATGAAGGAGTTAAAGCGAGTACCAAAGCTATTTAAAAATATTTTTAAAGAAACAAAATTAGCAGATGATATTGAGATTATTAAGATGTTTTCACAATGGGCAGATTTGGCTCGCCGTGAAGGTCTCTTAGCGCTTGAGAGTAAAGCTTCAGAGATTGAAGACCCATTTTTAAAAAATGGACTTACATTAGCAATTGATGGACAAAATGCGGACTATATTCGTGATGTCTTAACAGAAGAAGTAGAAGCGATGGAAGAACGCCATGCAAGTGGTGCGCTAATCTTCACACAAGCTGGTACATATGCTCCGACATTAGGGGTACTTGGTGCGGTAGTAGGTTTAATTGCCGCATTATCAGATATGAATGATATCGATAAATTAGGGCATGCCATTTCAGCTGCCTTCATGGCTACATTATTAGGGATTTTTACAGGTTACGTATTATGGCATCCATTTGCCAATAAATTAAAACGTAAATCTGCTTTAGAAGTAAAACAAAAACGTTTGATGATTGAAGGGATCCTTTCCGTATTAGAAGGGGAGGCACCACGTGTTATCGAACAAAAATTATCTTCTTATTTAACAATGGAAGAACGTCGTCAAATTTCGGATGAAAGCGGGGCGGGCGGCCTTGGCAAAGAAAGCTAAGAAAAAAAAGCATGAGGAACACGTTGATGAGTCTTGGTTGGTGCCGTACGCTGATATTTTGACGCTGTTATTAGCATTATTTATTGTACTGTTTGCATCCAGTTCAGTAGACCAAGAGAAGCTAGATAAAATGTCAGCAGTGTTTACTCAGGTATTTGATGGTGGCACAGGCTTTTTAGAGCAACCTGCACCGATACAAAGTCCGAATGCAGAAAGTGACCAACAACCACAACAAAATTCTGCCTATTTAAAGGATCAGAAGGAGTTAGCTGAAATTAAAGATAGTGTTGATAATTTCATCGCTGTTAACGAGATGGAAGGTCAATTTGCAACAGAGATGACTGATGAAGGTTTACTTGTAACAATTCGTGATAGTATTCTGTTTGATCCAGGGAAAGCAGATGTTAAACCAGAATATATTCCAGTTGTGGAGGAACTTGCGGATGTATTAGTATCTAATCCACCACGTAGCATTGTCATCACGGGGCATACAGATAATGTTCCAGCAGGACCTAATTTCTCATCAAATATGGAGTTATCAGTAATGCGTGCTTCAAAATTCTATCTGGTTCTTTTGAATAGCAATTCTCAATTAAAGTCTGAGAACATTAGTGCTAAAGGTTATGGCGAAAACAAAGCTATTGCTCCGAATGATACTCCTGAGGGTCGTGCGAAAAATCGACGTGTAGAAGTGTTAATTCAACCTCTTGTAGAAGAGGACGGCTCTGCCGCAAAAAAAGCTGAATAAGTTGAAACGTTAAGCAATAAGGTCTTTAAAACCAAAAAGCTATTAGCAATACTTATGCTAATAGCTTTTTATCTTTGTTAGCTTTATTTGGATAGGGAAGCTTTCTTATTTACGTAATGAGCCTAATTCAGCAACAATGGCTTGCATCTCACTTGGACTAAATGTGTTGCGCTTCATGACCATTTCGTATAAATAGACTAGGTCTTCGTAGTTAGCTTCATCGAAATTTTCTGATTTCATTGCATCAACATTAACCATGCGAAGTTTGTCTTTCATTTGATCGACCATATAAATAACGTTTTCTTTTGACGGTACTGATAAATCCATTTGTTTAAACCTACCTTTCGTAATCCTCGGAAATATCATTTCATTGAATAAAAAAAATGTCAACACTGAATTTGGGCATTGCTTTAAAAATAGACTGTTATTGGGTAGAATAAGGGCAGTAAGTAGTTTAGTCATTTTAAAGGAATATACATTTACCAGGCAGGAGGTATTTAATATGGGACGAAGTAAATTATTAGCATCTATCGTAGTAGGTGCCGCAGTTGGTGCTGCATTAAGTATGTTTGACCGTGCAACGCGTGAAAAAACTATCGCTACAACGAAAAAAATGAAAGAGTCAATCTCGTACTATGCAGCCAATCGAGAAGAGTTACAGGTACTAGTGGAGGAAAAAGTATTGGCCGCTAAAGTGCTTTGTGAAAGTGTATCAGAAAATGTCAACACAATCGTTGAAAAAGTTGATGAATTTAAAGAATTACCTTCTACAATCGAAGGCATGATTAATGAAACGAAATCAGCCTTTTCTTTACCTGATAAAGAATAGTTGTCGTATAGGAGGGAATTTGTTTGGAAAAGAAAAAAGCATCTATACATACAGCGGTTGGTGTGGTGAAATCATTTGTCTCACCAGACGAAGACACTGTAGATGTAATGACATCAAAGGGCTTTATGCAAGATTTGATACTACGCTTACAGCGAGTGGAAGTATCAGCTCTTGCCGCGCAGTTGGCTTATTTCTTTTTACTATCTTTTTTCCCGCTACTAATTGTTCTAGTCACATTATTACCCTATTTGAATTTCGATACGACGCAAGTGTATGCATTTCTAGTGAATGTTATGCCAGATGAGGTATATAGGCTTATTGAAGATACATTAAATGAAATTTTAACAATCCGTAATAGTAGTTTATTATCCATCGGGGTGCTTGGAACAATATGGTCTGCTTCCAAAGGAGTTAATGCGTTGATTAGAGCCTTGAACAAGGCCTACGATACAGAGACTAGGGGGAGTATCATAGATCGAGGGTTGTCCCTTGTGTTCACTATAGCATTTGTCATTGTTATTGCTGTCGCGCTACTTTTACCGGTTTTTGGGCAACAAATTGGGCATTTCTTATTTTCTATTGTTGGCATTGAAGAACAGTTTGAAATTGTCTGGGAAAGATTACGCTGGTCGATGCCACTACTACTTATTTTTATAGTATTAATGGGAATCTATTGGGTTGTTCCGAATACAAGTCCTCGTTTGAAGTTAATAGGTGTTTGGCCGGGAGCATTGTTTTCAACTCTTGCCTGGCTGGCGGTAACATATGTTTTTTCCTTTTATATTAGTAATTTTGCAAATTATTCCGCTACATATGGCAGTATTGGTGGGGTTATTATTTTAATGCTTTGGCTATATTTCACGGGGATTATTCTAATTTTCGGTGGCATTTTAAATGCGACCATGCAGAAAAAAGCATTGCAAAAAGAATTTATTAAGCATGAGACTTTAACAAACAATTAGCAATCTCGAAAAGAACAGCCTCGATATCACGTTTTGTGATACGAGGCTGTTTGTTTTATCCCGCTTTAACGGGCAGTAATAAAGCGAAGCGGCAGGTGGGGGAAAAACTGCCCGTAAAAGCCCGATTGGTGAAGGCTAAAAATCAGTGGGGATTGAAGAGAACCCCCACTGATTAAGTTTCACTTTACCCCGCTTTAACGGGCAGTAATAAAGCGAAACGGCAGGTGGGGGAAAACTGCCCGTAAAAGCCCGATTGGTGAAGGCTAAAAATCAGTGGGGATTGAAGAGAACCCCCACTGATTAAGTTTCACTTTACCCCGCTTTAA